>CAZFDX010000454.1:0-2932 GCA_964518325.1 uncultured Alcaligenaceae bacterium
GGTTTCCACAGCCGTCAGCGAAAAGCTAAAGAAGTTTCTTGAGGAGAACCCCAAAGAGGCCAAGCTGATTATGGAGCGGGTTCGCCTTGCCACCGAAGTTCGCAAGGCGGAAGAAAAAGCTCGCCAAGCTGTGGTCGATCGGAAGAAACTTCTCGGTGGGGCCGGCCTACCCGGTAAGCTGATGGATTGCACGACACGCAATCGCGAGGAATCCGAATTATTCCTCGTGGAAGGGGATTCGGCAGGGGGCAGCGCCGACGGGGGACGCGATCGCCATTTTCAAGCGATTTTGCCTTTGCGTGGTAAGCCCTTGAATGTCGAACAGGCCAATTCTGCCAAGATGCTCAAAAATGATGAGATTTCCAGCATCATGTCTGCAGTCGGGGTCGATATTGGGAATTCGGAAGACCTTTCTAAACTTCGTTATGGGAAGATTGTGATCCTCACGGATGCCGACGTGGACGGTCAACATATTCGGACCTTGTTGCTCACTTTCTTCTTCCGTCAAATGCGACAAGTGATCGAAGCGGGGCATGTGTACGTTGCCCGTCCGCCGCTATACAAGATCAAGCACAAGAAGGAAATCAAGTTCATCTCCACCGCACAAGAGTTGGCCAACATCCTGTACGAGCGGGGCCTGAAAGATACCCTCATTCGAGCCGGTGAACGTACCATCGAAGGTCAACAGCTCCGTGAGTTAATTTCTCTTCTGGAGGTGATCCAAGAATCGCTTGTAAGTCTCGAACGACGCGGAGTGAACTTGGTGCCATTTATCGGAAAAATCACCACCGAGGGGTTACCGGCATGGCATGTGAAAGTGGGTGGAAAAGAGTATTGGTTCCATACCTCGGAAGAGGTCGATGCCTTTCGCGTGGCAGAATCGAAGCGCTTGGGCCGAGAATTGGTGGTTGCAGCCTCGGATTCGCAAACCGATGATGACGCCCGCTACTCCGCCGAGGAATATCATGAAATTCGCGGATTGAATCGGGCGCTTACGAAATTGGCAGCGTTTGGCTTTACGGCGCAGGATTTGATTCCGGTACCACGAATTGCCGGCCGCGAACCCCCCCTGCGATACACCTTAGAAAGCGGTGATAGCAAAACCCCCTTGGCTCATCTCCGCGAGGTGATTCCGAACATTCGCCGTTTAGGGGAACGTGGCATTGAAGTGACTCGCTTCAAAGGACTGGGGGAAATGAATGCCGAAGAACTTTGGGAAACGACCTTGGACCCCAAAGCGCGAACTCTTTTGAAGGTCACCTTAAATGATGCCACCAAGGCCGATGAGATGTTCCGTAAACTCATGGGCAAAGAAGTCGAAAGTCGGCGGGAATTCATTATTCAAAAAGGGATCAACGTGAAAGATGCCATCGATTATGGCGCCTAAACAACCCAGATTTACTTCCACGTTGGCCGTGCTCCTAATTCTCTCTTTTATCTCGGATTCCCCAGCTCTCTGCTTTATCTCAACCTGCTAAATTCTCCATTCACATCCATCTCTTTTATACTCGGCTTCTGCTACCTTTACGAACTTGGCTGTGGTCTTCATTCTAATGGGTGAATCAACATTTTAAGTTAACTCAATTCATATGATCGTTATTATTTTTTGTGCTGGGCGAAGGACGATTGTTTGTCTCAACGGTCGATTTTATCTGCTTCACATTTCGATGAGATGAATCTTCCTCAGCTTCTTATTCGTCTGCGATTTCCCATATTGAGTGAGATGAGTCTTTCACGTTTTTTATCTTCATCTGCTTCACATATTCAAACCAATGAGGCACGCTGCGCATCGATTTTTTTCGTGTATCTTGAACTTATTGCCTGAAGTGTGTGAATTATTTGAATCGACTTTCATTTGACTAACATCTATTAGAAAGAAGGAAAAGAAATGTAACAAGAGGTTAGGGATAACAACCTGCCTCGTCTTTTAATTGAAGCCGTTGACAATCACAATCTGAAAAAGTTCTTTTCAAGAGTCCCCTGATATAGGCAGGTATACCATGATTTCTTCACACTGGAAGAAACGGAACCTTTTTTCGTTCCTTTTTTTGACCCTTTCGGCCGCGGTGGGTTGCACGAAAGTATCATCCTCAACGCAGGATAATCCCACACCGAATTTACCGAACGGGGCATGGAATAGTGTTACCCCCGTAACACCACAACCCAGCCGAAATCAGAATATGATTCGCTTTACACCCAGCGGAAATGTTCATCTTCAAGGATCGATATTTTGTGGAGATACCCCGATTCAATCGGGTCGAATTATCGCCCAAAATTCACAGGGATTTGTTTCTACCTTGGGGTTTATTCATAATGGGCAATACGAAATTCAAAATCTGCCGGCGGGCTATTGTAAATTGATTCTGATTTTGAATCCCGAGGGAGTGATGCCTTTTCCGTTACCTCCCGAGGAAGTGCGAACCATGCATTCCAGATTGCATCCTCATTTTGCCCCACCGATTCTTCCGGGAGGCTTAGAAGGGATGGATCAATTTCTGATTCCAGAAACCGAAGATTTCGAGTTGTATTATGCCCTTCATGAAATTTATGGGAACGTGCAAAGCCCCTTGGAAATTTATCTGCATGAAGGATTCAATCGATTCGACATTCTCTTGCAAAAGCCCGAGTATCTGGGGTTATCCTCCTCCGAATTAGGTCCATAATTTGTTGAAAAAAATAATTGGGACAATCATTTATTGGAAGGAGTGATTCGGGTAATAATTTTTTGGAAGGAGTGATTAGAGAAATTATTTATTGGAAGGAGTGATTCGAGAAATGATTTATCGGATGAATCGAGTCGGGAAATAATTCGTCAGAAG
The DNA here is from genome assembly GCA_964518325.1 of uncultured Alcaligenaceae bacterium. Taxonomy (GTDB): domain Bacteria; phylum Planctomycetota; class Planctomycetia; order Gemmatales; family Gemmataceae; genus SKW135. Next base: position 2,820 of record CAZFDX010000454.1, read on the forward strand.
GGGGTGGGCTTATTTCAACGACCGAATTTCATTATCCGTGAAGTGAATTCCGGCGTCTTACGATTACAGGGTGACGTTTCCTTTGTTCTGAGCAACCTTTGTCGCTTCGTTAA
>CAZFDX010000455.1:0-7045 GCA_964518325.1 uncultured Alcaligenaceae bacterium
AAACTAAAGGCCAAAACCACGCCGTGAGAGCAACCCCGACCAAATTCACCCCAAAGGCAAACCACAGGATATTTTGCCGAATAACTTTGAGCATCTCCTGAGATAAACGATACAACAAGGGGAGATGCTCTAAGGGCGAGCCAAGCATAATAATATCGCCGGCTTCCGCTGCAACATCGGTCCCCGTTCCCACCGCAATCCCGACACTGGCACGCGCCAACGCGGGGGCATCGTTGATTCCATCGCCCACATAGCAGGTTGTTTTTGCTTCGGTCAAGGCTTCGGCTTTCTGCACAGGGTTCATCGACCAAGCAACTGAATCGATTTTCAGTTCCTCTGCAATCAATCGAGCCGGTTTTTCTCGATCGCCTGTTAACAACGACAATCGTTTGACGCCGGAATTTTTCAGCGAGGTTAACGCATCGAGCGCCTCGGGACGCACTCGATCCGAAGTTGCTATCAACCCCAAGCAACGCCCCTCGGTGGCAACCAAATGAATCGAATATCCAAGGGAATCGAATCGAGAAATTTCTTTTTGAACGGCTTCCGGAATCGATATCTGGCGATTTTCTAAAAATTGAGGTGAACCAATCACAAGAGGAATACCGGTCACAGTGGCGGTGATTCCTCCTGCCGGATAGGCTTGAAAATCATCACACTCTTTGAATTCGATGTTATTTTTTTGGGCGGCGCGCACGATGGCCCCTGCGAGGGGATGTTCACTTTTTCGCTCGGCACTGGCGGCAAGGAATAATAAGCGATCTTGGGAAATCCCTTCAAAAGGAATCGCCTCGATCACTTCCGGTTGCCCTAGGGTCAAGGTACCGGTTTTATCGAAAGCAAAATGATTCACCTGAGCTAATCGTTCGAGTGCCCCCCCCCCTTTGACCAAAATACCAGTACCGGCCAAGCGTCCGAGCGTTGCCATGACGGCCGCCGGAGTGGCCAGCAACAAGGCAAACGGGCAAGCCACGACCAGAACCGATAAAGTGGGATACGCTGCCAAACGGGCCGCCGCACCAAGGGGAAGGCGATCCACAGGGTTGCGAATTGGGCCGGAATAATAGATCAGATGAGCAAGGAAGGTCAGAAGCGCTAAGCCCAACACAACTGGGAGAAAGTATCGAGCATACCGATCGGCCTGACGTTCCAGCGTGGGTTTATCCTTCAAGGCCCGAGCGGTCAACTCGATCACTTGCCCCGCAACGGATTGCTCCCCGACCTTCTTTGCTTCCACAATCAAAGCACCGGTTTGATTGATACACCCTGCCAAAATTTCATCGTGGGGTTTCACTTCAACCGGTACCGATTCCCCCGTTAAAGGAGAGGTATCCACCGTAGAATACCCCTCGATAACGATGCCATCGACGGGAGTTTTTTTTCCGGGTTTAATCAGAACCCGATCCCCCACTTTCAGGGTGCGCGTTTCCACAGGAATTTCTTGACCATCTTTGAGCAGCCAGCATTTTCTTGGGAACACTTCGACCAACGAACGAATCACTCGTTGGCTTCGGTAGACGGCCACCGCTTCTAAAAGTGCGCCGACTAATCCAACAAACACCACTTCAATGGCAACCAAAGGCTCACCCAATAAAATCGCAGCTATACAGGCAATCGCCACAGCGAGATCGGCCCCAGTTTTTCCAGAGAGAAGCGAATCTAAACCGTTGTAAAGGACACGGGCGCCCCCAAGCACCGCACCAATCAGGGCATAGCGATAGTCGTAGAATTTACGATCCAAGGTCGGCAGTTCCCATCCCAACATCGAGTTGAGGGAATCGGCCAAAAGGGGCCATAAATCCCGTGCCAGAAAGAACCCGACCAAGGCGGTGAGAAAGGATACCCCTCCTAAACGGGGGGTTCCAAAAGTGAGATCAGCTTGAGATAACTCGCGATGCATCGATAACCCATTTTATGAAGTTCCTTAGGGATGTTGAACAAATCGCCCCTCCGAGCGCCCACCGAGCCAATCATGAATCCTTTTCTCTTCGGATTGCAAGCGGAGGAGGGGGGGGGCTAGGCCGATATTTCTCCAGTTGGGGAAGATGGGACGCCGATTTTCTTGATGCGGATCACGTTGATGCCAATCACGCACAGGCCTTTCTTAGGGCTTGCACAATCGCCTCCTCTTGATGTGGGAAAACGGTACGCAGATCGAGCCATACTTGACCTTGTTGCACGCGAGGCATCACGGCGGGGGACCCCATACGCAAACGGGCCGCAAGTTCTTCTTCCTTTAATTTTGGGGATTGAATGCGAATCACATAAGTAGGCAAGGCCAGATCAGGAAGTGAGCCTCCCCCCACATAAGCCGATTCTTCTTGAACGTGACCCGTGAGGTTCGGGAGCATCACAATTTCCGACAACAAGCGTTCGCATCGTTGTTTGAGCACGCTCAAGGGGGTAGCTAACATTTGAAGGAGAGGTATTTTTTCCAAGGCTTGGGGGAAATTTTCGTACAGCCGTAGGGTTCGTTCCAAGGCCACTAGGGTCATTTTGTCGAGCCGAAAAGCACGCATCAAAGGGTCTTTTTCGATTTTTTGGACAAGGTTTTTCTGACCGACAATCAAACCGGCTTGAGGCCCCCCCAGCAATTTATCGCCACTGAACAACACCAACGAGGCACCACGTCGAACGCTTTCGGTCACCACCGGATCACCCGCTAAACCAAAGCGGGCAAAGTCGAACATGGCCCCGCTGCCCGCATCGTCGATGACCGGAAGATGGTATTTTCGCCCCAATTCAATGAGTTCCTCAAGGGATGCCTCTTGGGTGAATCCGCGCACTCGATAGTTACTGCAATGAATCCGCATCAGCAGTGCCGTTTGCGGTGTAATCGCCCTTTCGTAATCCGCAATTCGAGTGCGGTTCGTGGTGCCGACTTCTTTGAGAATCGCTCCGGAAACGGCCATGATCTCGGGGATGCGAAAACTGCCGCCGATCTCGATCAATTGCCCACGAGAAACGATTACCTCTTTGCCCATTGCCAAGGCCCGAAGAGTAATCACCGTCGCGGCCGCACAATTATTCACTACGGTTCCGGATTCAGCCGAGAAGAGACGGCTGAGCACATTCCGTATGGGGTTTTGACGACTTGAGCGTTTCCCCGTTTCCAGATCGAGTTCTAAATTCACATAACCTTGACAGGTTTCAAACACTGCTTGAGCGGCCTCGATGGGCAAAGGAGAACGCCCCAAGTTGGTGTGCAACACAATTCCCGTGGCATTGATTACGGGTCGAAGAATCGGCTGAGCCTGTTTTTCAAGGGTTTGGCGAACCTGTTGCGCTATCGTTGGTGCGGGGGGAACTTCGCCTTGCCATTTCTCGGATCGGATAAGATGACGGATCGCATCGAGTTCGGCCCGAACCGCTTGAGCGATCGTTTCATGTGGAAAGGCCTGCTCCAGTTCCACCAATTCTGGGCAGGCTAAAACTTCGTGGGTTGGCGGAAGACGTCGGAAAAGATTATCGGCCATGAGATTATTGTTTCTTCAAGAAGCTCAACAGAATGAAGAGGACCCCCACCACGGAAACACCAATCCCCATCCAAGGTTGGAGTTTTTGGATGGTGTTGATGAAGCCCATTTTCAAGCCCAGATAAGGCAACGAAAAGGAGGCTAAACCAATCGTCATAATGAGTAGCCCCAATAATCGGACCGGTGAACTTCTGGCTGGTGAGGGGGGGGGGACATCCGAAAATTGATTCAAATCGACCTTGCGTTTCGGGCCGGTGGTGGCAATCCCCGATCCTGCGGGTAGGGCGGGCGATTGTAACGATCGGGATTCGTCCACTTTGATCGGTCGGGAAATCGATCGGGATTCATCCACCTGAAGCGGTCGAGAAAGGGCATTGGCATTCCCTGCCGGTGCGCTGGGCGCGTTCGATCCAGCGGAGAAGTCGGCGGTTCGGATCGGCTGGGCCAAAGCGGCCGGCTCAAGGGGGGGGGAAGCATCACTCGAATCGGAAAGCCCCCCTTTGCTAAAGAGGTCCACCCCCTCCGAGTCGGCAGGGATTTCAGGCAAAAGCGCCTCGGAAGGTATTGGGGTGGGAGTGAGTGTGGTTGTGTTGGACGGAACCGCAGCCGAAACTCGTGGCGCAGGGGGCGTATCGGTTTCCTTCGGCGTCAAGGTGCCGTTACCACATTCTTTGCATTGTAAGACTAACCCCTTGAAGTAAGGAGGAAATTCTCGTTCGGCTCCGCAGGCGTTGCACCGACCTACCAGCATATATTCTCCCAATCATGAGATCATACAAAAGGTCTTCCTGAACAAAAAGATATGGAAATTTTGCCTGCCGAATCCGTAAAATCAAAAAGGCTGTTGTTTCTCTCTCCCAAATCGGACACAGTCTCGGCTTCCCTGAAGAAATGATTGATAAAACCCAACGAATTCAGATAATAGAAAGAAGTTTAGGAAGGTGCCAACGAGTTGCGGGTACGGTTTCGTTTGGAATGCGAGGCTTTTTGTCGGATCGAGAATCATCTCGATTCTGAAACGATCAAGGCTAGTAGAACCCATGCCATTGACCCTAGAACAATACGTCGAACAGATTCACCAAAAGCCCGGAATCCCTTGGCCTAAGCCCATGCCACCGGAACCGGTGAAAGCAAAACCTTCGACCCGCCCTTTGGGAATACGGGCTATCCTGTGGAATGTGTATGGGACGTTGTTGAACATCAACGGGGGAGAAATTACCCTTTGGACCGAAGATGCCTTTTTACTTTCGGTCGCATTGGATAAGACCATTCACGAATTCAAAATGTGGGGGTCCATGAGCCGTAAGCCTGGTCAACCCTCGGAGTACATGAAGGAGATTTACAAAAAGGAATACGACAATCTCCGTTTGCAATCGTACAGCGAGAAAATCCCAGAACTTGCCTGTGAAAAAATTTGGGATGCCATTATCAAAAAGCTCCAAATGAAGGAGTACAAATACGATGTGGCGCACTACGGTTCGCAAATCGAATATGCCAAGAAAATTGCCTACTTCTTTCAAGCGAGCCTCCAAGGGGTCGAAGGATACCCACGCTTGGCCGAGACACTCGAAGCGGTTGCGAATCAAGGTATCGTGCAGGGGTTATTGGGCGATGGTCAATGTTTCACCTACGGGCAGTTGCAACGATGCGTGAAACTGGAAAACCCGCATGCGGTCCTGCCAACGTGGGTGCCCGTGAATTTGGGGTGCCTGTCTTACGAAGTTCAAGGAAAAAAGCCCAGCGATACGCTTTTCCGTCGGGCCATTGAATCGATGAAGAAAAAAGGGATCGATCCAGACGAAATTTTGCATGTGGGGAGCCACCTGGTTCGTGATATTGCTCCCGCAAAGAAATGGGGGCTAAAAACGGCTCTCTTTGCTGGTGATAAAAAAAATTTGGTTGCTCCCCCCGAACTACTGAAAGAGCCGAATCATCGACCCGATGCGTTAATCACCGAATTAAATCAGGTGCTCGACCTGATTGGCTAACCGAGAAAGGAGATTTATGCCCCCCCCCCCTTTGATTGATGTGAAATCGATTGACACCACTATTCTCCACGATCAAGAGGACATCCGTCGTTTCATTCCCCATCGTTACGAGATGCTTTTGCTCGATGCCATCGTTAAGATGGATACCAATGAACATTTGATTATTGGCTATCGGGACATTCGCGAAGATGAATTTTGGTGCCGCGGACATATGCCCGGATACCCCATTTTTCCGGGGGTATTAATGTGTGAAGCGGCCGCACAAATGGTCTGCTATTATGTGAAAAAAAATGGGGTCACCGCTGACCTCCTTGGCCTAGGGGGACTCGAAGATGTTCGATTCCGCCGAACCGTACGCCCGAACGATCGCCTGATTTTAGTTGGGCGAGGTACTCGCGTCGCCAAACGTCAGAGCATCTTCGATACCCAAGGTTTTGTGAACGGGGAAATGGCCTTTGAAGCGAAAATCATCGGCATTCCCATCCCCGGCCAAGAAAGCGTCAAGGTCTAAAGATATTGAGAATCATCGACCTTCGTTTTCTAGGGCAGGTTCGAGGTTGCTGTATCAACAAGAATATGCGGATCGGCAGGGGATGCTAGCACCATTGAGGATGCTGACCACGTCACCAACTTGGAACCAGTTCTAAACAAGTTTGGTGCTTAACACCTTTTGGGCTGCGGCGACGCTGGCACCGGCGGAACAGGGATAGCCCGCTTCCAGCAGCACAAATTCCAACGCCGACAAGGCTCCGATCAAATCAAACGGGTCGCAATAACCCATATGCGACAAACGCCAAATTTTACCTTTGAGGTTATCTTGACCGTTGGCCAGTTTGTAGCCATGCTTCTTTTCCAGCTTGCTGAGAATCGCATTGCCATCGATTCCCTCGGGGACCGTAATCACCGTTAAACCGTTGTTGGGTGTTTCGGAGAACAGCTGCAACCCCATGGCTTGAATGCCGGCCCGCGCCATCGCCCCCATTAGGGCATGTCGGGCCCAAAGATTTTCGATTCCTTCTTGCCGAATTCTCTTCAACGAAAGTTTCTGGGCTTTGATTAGCGTGTTGGCCGGCGTGTAGGGGGTATCGTTCTCGGCCAGCTTCGCTTGGTAACGCTTCAGATCGAAATAAAAAGCGCGGCGATTCGGTTTACCTTCAATCACCTGCCACGCTTTGGGGCTGACGGCCACATAGGCCAAGCCGGGGGGCATCATCAGGGCCTTTTGTGAACCGGTCACATTAATATCGATTCCCCAAGCATCGGTTCGGCATTCGCATGCCCCCAATCCGCTGATCGAATCCACAATCAAAAGGGATGGGGTCGAAGCCACAATTTTCCCATAAGCCTGAATATCGTGAACGACTCCGGTCGAAGTTTCGCTCAGTGTGGAAAAGACGGCAACGGTATCGGGATGTTCTTTCAAGGCCTGCTCCAGCGCGGCGGGGGGCACAGCTTTGCCGTAGGGCATTTCGACGACGCCCAGTTTCGCTTGATCGTCTTTGTGAATCCCCCCCCCACTCTCCCCCCCCCGACCGGCTCTCACCAGAATGCGTCCCTTTACCCAGCCCGACCGCTCCGACA
>CAZFDX010000456.1:0-6791 GCA_964518325.1 uncultured Alcaligenaceae bacterium
ATTAAAGTCCAAGGGGCATCCTTACTGAACAGCACATCAAGCAACAATTTGGAATCGCTCAGGTCAATCAGGTCCAGCACGCCGTCCAAAATCAAAAGGCGCGGGTTACCAAGAATGGCCCGCGCGATACAAAGGCGAAGCGATTGACTAAACGAAAGCGGGGAACCCGTTGGGATGAGGGTGGTTTGCAGGCCATTGGGGAGATTTTGGATGGTCCGCTCCAGTCCGACAGTGGTCAACGCTTCACGAATTTGATGCAAGCCGATCCCGTCGCGTCCGACCCGCAGGTTCTCCATAATGGTACCGGCAAAAATTTCCACCCCACCGACATGGGCAACTTCCCGACGGATCGATTCAAGCTCGAGGTCACGCAAGTCGATGCCATCGAGTTCGATAATGCCGGTCGTTGGTTCTCTTAACCCTGCTATCACATCTAACAAGACGGATTTGCCCGTCCCCGATCGGCCCGAAAGAGCGACCTTTTGGCCGGCTTCCACCGTCCAAGAGAGCTGATCGAGAATGCGATGTTGACCTTCATAACTGAGTTCTTTCACGCGAACTTCGATACCCTCATTACAACTGAAGGAGGCTCCCCCCTTTCGTTCCAAGGGGAGATCGGTCACCATACTCAATTTGACCACAGCAGTACAGAGATCGTACCATGCATCGAGATACTTGTTGAGTTTCAGGAACGAACCAATCACAAGACCCACGATCAGCTCGGCTGCAATCAGTTGCCCTTGAGTCAATTGGCGAGCCATCACCAGATAACCACCGAGACTTAATAGCAGCACGTTAGCAACCACGAACAAAAAGAGACCAAAAACAAACTGCCGGAACACCACGTTGAAATGGGAGGCGCGGTTATTGACATATTCCTTGGCCAGTTCCTCGGCTCGGTGAATCGCTAAAGAAGTTCCGCTTCCGGTTTTGAACGAGCGGGGAGAACGAGCCAATTCTTGCAGCCAGTTAAGAACCTCGTACTTCGAGTGGGATTCGGCAAGGCTTTTGGCGATCGCCCCGCGTCCGAGGAGGATTAACACCCCCATACAGAGAATGAGGCCAATCCCAAAGGCGAGTAAGTAGGGGTGGTAAAATGCCAACACGACAAGCCCCACGGCGGTGGTGAGGATGATGCTCACACCATCCAGAAGTAATGTGGAACATGATTTTTGGACTTGAATAATGTCAAAAAAACGATTCACCGTCTCGGGGCCAAAATTCTTTTCGTAGGCTTCCATCTTCACGCGGGGAAGCCGATCGGCAAAATCCATGGCTGTGCGAACAAACAGGCGGCGTTGCAGCACCTCAATCACATAGGCCTCGGTAGCGTGAATCACACTAGCGACCGTCAAGCACAAAAGCAGCATCAACGCCAGCCAGATGATAGGCCAAACCACCACCCCGAACATGACGGTGGAGACCATCGCCTCCACGGCCACGGGGGTTGCTAATGAAAGGAGGGCCACAAAAATCGAGTATACAACAATGATGACCACATCGCCCCACTCCAACGAATATAATACTCGGAGTTGTGGCCACACCTTTTTGGATAACTCCTGAGCATGGTCATGGGCATTATGGCCCCCATGTTCGCCATGATGGGAATGATGATCATGCGAATTATGAGGGACATGATGCGAATTATGAATGTGGGACGACATGAGTCCTCCAAAGGGGCATACTCTTTTCACCAATTATTAGAAATATCTCAAAATTAAGTCGAGCCTTCCAGCAGTGATTCTACCAAACGGAGAGGTATTTATTTCAGTCGAATCCCACTTTCGACCGCTGGACTGGGCAAAACTTACTTTGGTTTTAACGCCATGGCCTGTTTTTCAATCTCGGGGGTCCAATTATAAATCGGGGGATGCTCCTCCCAAGGATACTCTAAGGTTTTACTTTCTTTCGGTAATGGCCCCAAATTCGGGGACCTTGGGGCCACTGCGATCTCGTATTGGCCCGATTCCCCTGTGGGGGTGAGAAACATTAGTATCTGACTCGGCTTTGACAATTCTTTGCCGTCTGAAAGTTTGGCATTCTTGAGATTGGTCACTTGAATCGGCTTATTCACCTCTAGCCCTGCCAATTCCCCCCAGAGGATTTGCACGACCGTAACCGGTGCATTTTGCTTCATTTGCTCCGGCGAAAGTTCGACCACCACGGCAGCGTTCGCTTTCATCAGTTGCGCTCGGGAGACGATCTGTTTATTGGTTTGGGTCAATGCCAAAAAGGCCAACCACCCCAACCAGATTACAAAAATGGCGATAGGAATATACACTCGGTTACGAGACCTCATGCTTTACCTCGGGCGGTTTGCGACGAAAATTCTAGGGAGCTGACTTAATCCGCAACTAAGGCCCTTTCCAGATTCACTGAACTTTCAAAATCTTCTCGGCAGTCTGACTCGTTTTTGGAGAGCAAGCCGGCATCGATCAGATTAAATACGATTTCGCCGATGTCGGTTGTTCGATGAATCCCCCATTGACGGAACACAAGCCGAGCCATCAGACCAAATTCCTTCCGTGCCAGATCAATCATTCCGGTAATGATCTCGGAACCATTGACATGATGTTCTTCAGTTCGTTGGTTCTCGTGACGGGGCCGCTTACCAAACAGTTCCTGAGTATGCTCTAAGGCAAGCAACAGAAACTCATAAGCCTCATAGGCGTAGCGATGATCGTTCCGAGTGAGTTCAAGTAGTTGTTTGTGTTTCATATGTCGCCATCAGTTTGGGCTTGGTATCCGGGTGCAAAACCAAGTTGGCTGATAATCTCATTCGCAGGGATGGGGAGTCTCCGGCCATCCTCAAATTCCACCAATAATCGTCGGGCCAAGGGTTCCTGATACAAAACCAACCCTTGCCCCTCACGGGTTAAGACTCGCATTCCGACTTCGGGCATACCCTTCAGGTGTTCATCGTACACATCTTGTTCATACCGTAGGCAGCACTTCAATCTTCCACAGCGACCCGAAATTTTATTCGGATCGAGTGTGGCTTTTTGAATCTTAGCCATTCGCATCGTGACCGAGGGCATGACGGTCAAGAAGGTATTGCAGCAAACAGGGCGGCCACAATCTCCATAATCTGCCAGCAACCGAGCCTCATCCCGAATGCCGATATGCCTCAGTTCAATACGGGATTGAAATTCCCGAGCCATGGAACGAACCAATTCTCGAAAATCGACCCGTCTCTCCGCTAGGAAATAGAAGATCACCCGCTCACCGCCGAAAAGACGTTCGGTATCGACCAGTTGCATCGGCAGGCGATGTTCCATGATGAGTTTACGGGCCAATTCGTAATCGGCGTTCCGCTTGGCTCGAAGGTTCTCGGCATGTTTAAGGTCTTCGGGTGTGGCGGCCCGCAAGATGTGACCGGTGATTTTTTCTGGTAGAAAGCGAAGGGCTTCTGGAGTGGTCAGGCATAAAACTTGCCCCAGTTCCGTTCCGCGTTCTGTCTCCAGAATGACGTTATCGAGCCGACCAAACGTGCGCCCGGGCGGAGCAGCAAAATCCCCCAGAAAGCGCATCGACCCGTGCCGAACAATATAACGCAAAACAGGTGCAGGCTGTGCCATATAGCAACGATTATAACACCCGATTACGATTCAGGGTAGGATTCTTGCTCAAAAGAGACGTGTTTCTTCGAGAAAAAACGACTCCGGACGATCTGTGCCCCCATCCAGAAGCAAGAAACGGCTTCCAACTATGGGGAGGGGGTGACGAGTTAAGGAGAGTGAGTGGGTGATGCGTCGCTGCGAATGAGTGACGGTCCCGACTCTGACACGATTTCCCTCATCCACAACAACGGACCTGTTACCATTCAAGGAGGTGTTTCTTTTTGAAGTCGGCGTTACTTGAGAAGGTGACGTTACTTTTTCAGACCAATTCGATACAGATGAGTTTTGGTCCGCACAACGAGGGTATCATCCACCACAATCGGCGAGGCCATACAACCCGAAGCGAGTTTATTCTGTTGCACGATGGTGATTTTCCCTTCCTCAATTTTGAGAACAAAGCCTATTCCGTCCTCATTGAAGACAAAAATTTTGCCATCTGCCACCACCGGAGAACCATAAAACTTGCCCCCCAGACGTTCTTTAGAAAGTTCCTTCCCAGTCTCGGCATCGAGTAGGGTGGCCACATCGTTACTGACAAGGAAAATATAATCACCAATCAGGGTTAACGAACCATATTTGGGGTTAGCCTTACCCGTCCAAGCAACATGCGTGCTCGTGACGTCACCGGTTCCCCCCTTTTTGACGGCATAAATCGCGTTTTTGCCACCATCTCCTGTTGTGAGATAGATTTTATCCCCTTTCATAATGGGCCGCGAAGCCACATTCATTCCCCCATGTTTGACCCGCCACACTTCCTGACCGGTTGCCAGATCATAAGCAGCCGAGGCCCCTGCCGAACTACTCACCACAATCTCTTTTCCATCCATTTTGAAAACCGAGGGTGTCGAATAGGCTTTCTTGTAGTCACCATTATCTTCCGGTGCGTGAAAATTCCGATCCCGAATCCAGATCGTTTTCCCTGTCGTCTTATCCAAAGCCGCCAGATATTGCTTGTCGAAACCGTCAAACGTGAGGAGCAACATCTTATCGTAAAGGATTGGTGAAGAACCACTCCCTCGAAAGTGATTGCAAACAAAGTCGGTCCGTTCCCAGATTTTGTTACCTGTTTTACTATCGAGACAGGCGGTTCCCGGTGAACCAAAATGAACATACACAAACCCCTCTTCGATCACGGGGGTGGGGGAAGCGTAACCATTGACCGGATTGCTCAGCTTTTGCGGTTCCTTCACCTCGAAGACCAAAATCTCATGCACGATTTTACCATCTGCTAGATTCAGGCAGTAAGCATAAAGTTTTTTGCCATCATCGGTGGCGCCGGTACACCAAATCTGGTCGTTCCATCGGACGGGAGAAGACCAGCCCTTATGGGGAATCTCGGTTTTCCAAAGCACGTTTTCCGTTTCGCTCCACTTCTCGGGAAGATTCTTGGCATTCGCCAAACCATCACCTTGGGGGCCACGGTAAGCAGGCCAATTTTCACCTGCCTGAAGTCCACCGACAAGGACCATCACTAAAAGAATCGATTGTCGCATAAAATTGCAAAATAGGAGGGTTGGAGATGCCTTCATTGTATGAATCGGCAAGAGAGGGCCTTCTCGATCCTCCTCATTTTGAATACTTCGCTCCACCTATCGAAGAATCATGATCCGCTCGAAGGATAACTTTCTCCTTGGATGATGATATTCTCCCCTTGGCCTTCTCACCTTGTCTTCCCCCCTTAGCCTTATCCTTTTTCGTTCCTCTCCATACCATCTACCCCTTTTTCTATGCCCCTAGGCATTTAGCCCTTTTCACCTTTGCCTCAAGTGAATCACATCTTATATCTCATATCTCACACCTCAAACCACCCATTTCATCTCTCCCATCCGCTAACGAAATTATCCACTTGTGTTCCACGAACCGTTACGGTATTCCCCTACGTTTGACACTTGGAGGAAACAGGATGAGACAATTTGTTTTCACAATCGCTTGCGGAAGCATCTTAGCGGCAAAATGTTTGGGCTTGAGTGGTTCGGAACCCACTCAGGTCGAAGGTGATTTCCGAATCACACCCGCACAGGAACAAGAATTTTTTCAACCCCTCGGATCATCTCCTTCAACCAAAAGCCCCAGAGAAAAACCGATCCCGTTGGGTGACCCCAAACGAGAGCCGAGTTTTTCGCAACCTTCTTGCCAACCGACCAAGACAATTCTTCTACCAATTGTAGAGTAGTAAAAGTTCTCGCTCGTTGTTGTGCTTGCTTAAGAAATGATTCCATACCAATTTCTCACCCGTTTAAGTTACGATGCCCATTATGTGAAATCGTTTGCAGGGAAATCGAAAGGGAGCTTTGTCGAACTTTCTGAATTCCATCAACTCCAATCATTCACAGATAGTGAAGGGTCAGGAAACTTTGCCGATTTTCGACTTGGTTGGAACGAGACAGGCTTACTCATTTCTTGTCGAGTGAAAGGAAAAAAAGCACCACCAGTCGGAGATGTGAAACGTCCTCGGGAATCCGACGGGTTAGGCCTTTGGCTCGATACGCGTGGCGATCGGACATCGCATCGGGCCAACCGCACCTGCATGCAATTCTTTTTCCTTCCCAATGGTACGGGTACCGATAACCAAGAAGGAGCAATTGTCCCTCAAAAAATCAACCGCGCCTTGATGGATGCCCCCTTACCAAATCCCGAGGATATTCCGTTTGAAGTGGAGATTTTCAAAGGAGGCTACTTTCTTCAAGCCTACTTGAGTGCCGATATCCTCAGCGGATTCGATCCCGAGCAATATCCGGTCTGGGGGATTTTTTTCGCCATCAACGATATGGAATTAGGCCTTCAAACACCCAGCATCGGTTTGGAATTCCCGTTCTGTGAGGACCCTTCTCTGTGGGCTACCCTACGACTGCAAAAACCGGAAGCAAATTAGCGGCCCAACCAGAAGGGTCATTCTCATGACTATCTGAATAGTGTTTCGCTCACCTACCTTCTTGTGTGATATAATGGCCCTATCTCAAGGAGACCGCACGATGAGGAACATCGATCGCACCGAATTACTCTACATCGAATACACTGCTCATCCGGAGGAACGATTGGCCGAATCGCAAATCAACTTCGATTACATCACTCTCCTCGTCGATAACCTCCGTCTTCTGTACCGCGATCGAGAACACGAAGTCGGCATTTTCGCTGATCTCGCTTGGTATCCCGTTGCAGGCGATAGTCGAA
>CAZFDX010000457.1:0-7003 GCA_964518325.1 uncultured Alcaligenaceae bacterium
TTATCCTGCGATGGAAGATTTTCGCATTGATATTATTCTGGGAGAAGGCCTGAATGCCCTAACCATTTAGATGAATCTGAAACGCTTCACCCTGATTGGTGCCACCACTCGTTCAGGGATGCTTTCCGGACCCATGCGAGATCGTTTCAAAATGCATGAGCATCTCGAATTTTATTCCGTCGAAGAGTTGGCGCAAATTGTGCGCGTCAACGCCAAGAAACTTGAAGTGGGCATTACGGATGAAGCTGCCTTGGAATTAGCTCGCCGCTGTCGAGGCACTCCCCGAATTGCCAATGCCCGTTTGTGGTGGGTGCGAAACTTTGCCCACAGCGAAGGAGATGGGAATATCACTATTGATATTGCCAAACGGGCACTGGATATGCAAGCCGTCGATAGCGAAGGCCTCGATAAACAAGATCGCCGCTACTTGGAAACGCTGATTCAGGTTTTTGATGGGGGGCCAACCGGTGTGGAAGCGATTGCCGCCACGATGAATCTTCCGGCAGATACTCTTTCGGATGAGGTGGAACCGTTTTTGCTTCGTGAACAATTTGTGATTCGTTCCCCACGAGGACGGATTGCCACCCCCAAGGCATTCGAGTTGTTAGGAAAAAAGCCCAAACCCGAAAAACCACCCGAACGGGGTCTATTCGATTAATCACATATTCCCCCCCTGCTTTTATCCATCGATCCCACTAAGGGGGGGGCATCCAATTTCAAAATACTTGGGGAATTCGACCTGAGACCTAGGACCATAGTACCGGAATAGTAATTTCACCTACTCTTGTCGTTATCAAGTGACATCATGTGATTCTAGAAAATTGATAAATTTGGAGATACAAATCATTCGCACAAACATCCGCATAACATCAAAAATTAATTTATATTTATTACAATAAAGATCGAAAATCTTCCGTTCCTAGTAATCGTCGGCAAACACTTTCTTTAATCATCACACCGACTACAAAACCTATAAAACCAACCAAAATAGCACCGACCAAACTTCCTCCAATTCCAAGCCAGATTCCCCACATTTTTCCCACAAAAAAACCGATCCCACCGCCGAGTAATATACCCAAAATAATGACTCCATAAATAAACAATTCATCGGCAAGGATTCGGTCAAGACCTTTAAACTTCCCTGCATGACGAGAATACCAATCTATGATACATTCCCTCGTATCGGCCCATTCAAATTCCTGTATGGGGAAATGATCTTCACAGTGGGCACAATACGTTTGTTTAGGATGGTGAAAAATATGCGAGAGAAAAGTAAAATCCATACCATCTACAATAGTTTCCTCTCCACACTCTCGATGTCGGTATACCCTCGATTCCCGTTGGTTCTGTCCCATGTTACTATCCTTTTTTTATGTTTAGTGAACCCAATACTCTGAATAACCTTGTGTTACTTTTCAAACTATTTTGAACCTCATATTAAATATATAACCCCTTCACTGTTTACCGTAATCTCTCCTATAAAGGAAAAGAAAAAATTCACTTCATCCGTGACATTCACTTCATCAAGTCATCAAGTCTATTGGTTAAGCTAGGCTTTTTGATTTTGGATTCGAGGAATCCTTCTTCACCTTTTTGTTGGTTGATCTCGGCCCAATCATCTTTTAACTAAGAGCATATCTCAAGAGATTTTCTTAGATCATACACGCTTTGTTTTACTCCCAAAAGTGGAAGGGGCAACTTTTCTCACCTTGGCTCACAGTGGAGACGCCTTTACCAAGATGGTAATTCAGCGGGCAGGGCTTCAAGGTATTTTTGGGCGGCACCTGTGTTGAAAACCACAACCGATTCGGTCGCGGAAATTTTTCCCGCCTCACGCAGCTGAGAAAGCACATCGAAACAAACGGCCGTTTCCGGACAAATGCTGATACCCGTTTGTGAAGCAGCTCGACGCATCCAAAATCGGATTCGATCTTCCCGACCCGCCACGGCTAAACCGTGCGATTGTCTCACTGCATCGAGAATCATGAAATCCCCCACGGCAACCGGAACCCGTAATCCACTGGCTATCGTGTTTGCATTCGGGAACAGCTCGGCCAAACGCTCTCCCTTTTCAAAAGCCCGCACAATCGGGGCGCATCCTTCACTTTGGCAACTAATCAGGCGGGGCATCTTTGTGGAATTCAACCAGCCGAGTGCCTTTAATTCCTGAAACGCTTTCCACATCCCAATAAGACCGGTCCCCCCCCCTGTTGGGTAGAGAATCACATCGGGAAGATTCCAATCGAGTTGCTCGGCCAGTTCCAGCCCCATCGTCTTTTTTCCTTCGAGCCGGTACGGTTCTTTCAGGGTCGAAAGGTCGAACCAACCCTCGGTCGGGGCCTGTTCACGAACGATCTTCCCACAATCGTTAATCAACCCATTGACCCGAAAGGCATGAGCACCAAACAAATAAGGCTCCATCTGATTGACAACCGGAGTATCGGTTGGCATGAAGACATAGGCTTGCAGCCCCGCCCGAGCGGCATAAGCGCTGGCGGCCCCCCCTGCGTTGCCAGCCGTTGGGAGAGCCAACTTTTTTATGCCCAACCATTTGGCCATACTCACGGCCATTGTCATCCCCCGCGCTTTGAATGAACCGGTCGGCAAATGCGACTCATCCTTGATCCAAAGTTGATTCAAACCAAATTCCTTGGCCAATTCGGAACAATCCAAAAGCGGAGTCCACATCTCGCCTAAAGAAACAGGTGGAACATCGAGGGGTAACGGCAAAAGTTCTCGATATCGCCACATCGATTGAGAACGAGATCGAAAAACCTCACGAGAGATCGAACGCGAAATCCCTTCGAGATCGTAGCGAACCCAGAGCGGGCGCCCCACATGCATCGAATGAATTTGCCCAAAAGGAAATGGCGTTCCATCCCATGCACTTTCGAGATGTGTAACATAGTGAGTACGCATTGTTAGTTGAACCTTTGAAAAAATCAGGTTGGTGGTATTAGGATTATCGATCTAGGAAGAATTGAAAAAAAAATAAGACCCTCGGGAGGTCCGAAGGTCTCAGCGTTGTTCAAAAATCCGATCGAGAGAAATTAGCGGCAACCACCAAAGCAGCCACCGAATTTACCGAAGCAACCGCCAAAGAAACCGCCGAAGCAGCTCTTGCCGGTGTAGCCATGACCGCAGCTAGTGCCACAGCTACCGCAACCACCGTAGTTGGAAGTATAGCAAGGAACTTGGACGGTCTTCTTCACAGGAACGTATTCGCAAACGGTTTGGTCAACCATTTCTTTGGTGGGGACGATGTCGCAAACGGTGCGAACGCCTTCTTTCTTGACGGTCACACATTTGGTGACATTCACAGTGATTTCTTTCTCAACAGGGACGCACTTGGTGACAAGTTTTTCGCCGGTCTTTTCAACAGGAACGCACTTGGTGACGTTCACGGTGACTTCTTTTTCAACAGGAACGCACTTGGTCACCGTTCGTTCCCCTTTCATTTCGACGGGGACGCACTTGGTGACGTTCACGGTGACTTCTTGAGTGGTAGCAACTCGTTCGTAAACGGTGCGGCAGACAGTTTGATGTTCAACAACCGTGGTGAAGCTGGTACCGCAGCCACCACCGAAACCTTTGTTGCAGAACTTGCCGAAGCAACCGCCGAAGCAGCCATGACCACCGTAGCTAGAGGTGGTGCTGCAAGGATCGGCACAAGGAACTCGCTTGCAAACGGCAACCGTTTCGGTCACGGTACGAGGAACACAAGCGTAGGTGGTCACCATTCGTTTTTCGGGGGTGGTCACCATTTGGTTCACAACGTAGGTATAGGGGACTTTTTCGGTCACATAGGTGTTTTCGATAACCTTACGTTTTTCGGGAGTGGTCACCAATTCGTTAACGGTGTATTTGTAGGGGACTTTTTCGGTCACATAGGTGTTTTCGATGACCTTACGTTTTTCGGGGGTGGTCACCAACTCGTTGACGAAATACTCAAATTTTTCTTGGCGAGGAACCATCTTGTTGACCGTCACTTCGACTTTACGGGTCGTGTAACGGGGTTCCATCACCGTGATTTCCTGAGTGGTATAGGTCGGCCCACAAGGAGCTGCCGTACCACAGGGATCAGCATGAACCACACCATGACCTGTGCTGCAAGGAGAGGCATAGGCAACTCCCTTATTGCAACACTTATTCACACCCAGGAACCAAGCCTGGGCTGGGGAAACGACTGCTAAAGCCGCCCCGACGATAGCACTGAATCGGAAGAACCGAAGCATGCGAACTCCTCAAAAACCACCTCATGTTCACGTTGCCTTCAGATAATTAGGGCTAACGGAGAGGGATGGTAATGCTTAAGCCCAGACCCACCAAACCGGCGTCCTTACCTCTCAGGACGATTCTCACGATTTGGTAAAATAGGGTCTCTGGGTAGGTTAATCGGATTAACTAAAATATCCGTTGATGGTAAAATAAGCGATTTAGCGAAGATGGAAAGGGGTTTTCAGAATTTTCTTCAAAGAAAAATTTTACCTAACCCCTACAACCAATAGGAATTCCGTCTGTCCAAATCCACAAAATCGATAAACTAATTCCGTCAGGAATCTCAATGGATACCATTTACTGAACCTCTCTCTTGGGGATTGAAATGAAAAAACGTCTCTGTCTCTTACTCACCACCACCCTTCTCTTGGGAATTCTCTCAAGCCAAAGTTCCGCCGATGAAGGGGGTTGGGTTAGTTTGTTTAACGGGAAAGACCTTTCGGGTTGGAAAATTCACCCCAATCCCAGCGGGGCCATCAAAAAGGTCGAAGAAAAGAAAGTCGATGGAAAAGTTGTCGCTTTCTTGGGGGAGGTCAACGGGAAAATGATCCCTCTTTGGCGTGTGGAAGACGGGCTGTTGATCGGCGGCGGACCTGCCAGCCACATCTTCAGCGAACGGGGCGACTATACCGATTTCCATTTCCGCATCGAGGCCAAAATTAACGATAAAGGCAACAGCGGCCAATACTTCCGCACCGAATTTGGCCCTGGTTTCCCCAAAGGTTACGAAGCCCAAATCAATGCTACCCACGGGGATCGGGTTAAGACGGGAAGTTTGTACCCCTCACAAGGATTGGATAAGTATCGGGATAAAATTACCGTTTTGGATACTGCCCCCCACAAACCCGATGAGTTTTTCACCCAAGAAGTGATTGCCAAAGGGGATACGATTACCATTCTGGTCAATGGCAAAAAGACGGTTGAATTCAAGGACCCCGAACACCGCTTCAAGAAAGGGCATTTTGCCTTGCAAGGTCACGATCCGGGTTCGATCATGACCTTCCGAAAGATCGAAGTCAAGGAACTGAAATAATTTGTGGCGGCTGTCCCCATCTCGCCCAGCGCTCGGCGGATTCCCTCGTTTGCTTATCGTGACGAACTAGACCCCTTCGGAAAATCTTGGGCCGACATTCTAATTATGAGGGAAATTGGCTCACCCGTTTCCTCCACCTTGATCCTCTGCTGAATCCTCATTGGGGCTGCGTACTCGACTCGGACCGGCGCCCCCGTTTCGGGGTCTTTATCGATCCGCACTATCTGCCAATTGGGGTGCCACACATTCAGGGTATAGGTGCCGGTAGGAACCCCTTCGAGTGTGAACGTGCCATTCGGGGAACTTCGTGTGACATACGGATGATCGAGCACGAACAACCAATTCCTAGCCCAATAAAAACCCGATGCACTCGAAAGTTCAATCCATCCTTTTCGTCCCAACGTCCGCCGCACCGGTAAACCATTTTGCGGCAACATGACGGTAAAATTCTCGGCCCCCCTGCCCCGAATCGATGCCCATTCGTTCTCGACACTCACAAGTTCGATGGTCGAACCAACAGGGACAAACCCAATAAAAAAAGATTTTCGCTCTTCAGTTTGCGTTTCAATCTGATACCCTTGCGCCACGACTTTCAACGGGGGATGATCCCATTTCTTACTTCGTTGCGGATCAACCCCCTCAAGCCAAACGATCCCATTTTCCAAACGGTCTGCATTCACCTTGGGAAGATGAGGGTTCTTTTGCGGGGCAAGATTTCGAGGCATGAGAGGGACGTTCGGCACCAAGAATAAAGGGGCCTCAGGGAGTTCGCCTTCCCAAATCAATTCGCCTTGAATCCGACCCCGAAAATTTTCATTGGTCCCTTGTGGAATGACCTGCGTATCCGGTGGTACCAAAGGATAAAGAGGGTGAACGCCACGGGTCGCCCGCATGGTGTAGACGAAAAAGATCGTCCAAACGGTTGCTAAAATAAAGAGAAATCGGCTTCGGAAACTCAACTCTGCTCCATTAATTTAATATCCCAACAAGGGTTTTAACTCTCCACCACTCCTCAAAATAACTGAGAGGTGTCATGCAAACTTCACGATGGTTCACTTCCAACACAGCCCTCTTCTTGGGACTTTGGGTTATTCTATTTATCGGCGGGAGATCACGTTTTTTTCAGGACCCTGGAACGTACTGGCATGTGACTACCGGAAATCTCATCATTAAGACAGGTGAGTTTATTAACAAAGACCCCTATACCTTTACTTTTCCGGATACTTGGTGGGTACCGTATCAATGGTTAGGCGAAGTGGTAATGTCTTGGGTTGATCGTTACACAGGGTTCGACGGGCTATTAGTTGGTGTAGTAACTTTACTGGCAGGATTATTCACATATTTAGGAGCGAGATTAAAAAAAGCCGGTTTCCATTGGAGCATGGTCGCCGTGTTTGTAACGATGGCATTAGCGGCCTCAGCTAGTCATTTTCATGTACGTCCTCATATTATCACGATGATCGGTTTTGCCATCCTGTTTACATTTCTGATTGAATATGATCGACAGCGAATAACTGCCCAGAAACTCTTCTGGTTAATACCAATTTTCATCGTATGGTCGAACATTCACGGGGGCGCAATGGGGGGAATTGGTACAACTCTTCTTGCCATTTTCGGATGGATGATTGAAAAACCCTTAGCAAAGTATTGGGGGGGGGAGCCAGCCATTCAGCATTATCGGGATTATGCCAT
>CAZFDX010000458.1:0-4702 GCA_964518325.1 uncultured Alcaligenaceae bacterium
CAAGCCAACAGGCAAAGAAAATCCCAATCGGCTTTCCGAGCGCTAAACCCGCCGCCACTGAATGGGCAACGGAATTAGAAATGGCCGAGGCCTCCAGTTGAACGCCCGCATTGGCCAAAGCAAACACCGGCATAATCACAAAGCCGACCCAAGGATGCAGGGCCGTTTCGAGCCGATGCAACGGAGAAATCGCTTCACGGGCAGCAAATTGCAGATGCTTCAGATCGGCATAGCGCTGTTCATCCTTCGGATCATACCCACGCAGTCGCTCCCAAAGTTCATCGACGACGGCCAAGAAGGTTTTATCCCCCACCCACGCACTCGAAGGGGTCAGCAACCCCAGAAGCACGCCGGCCATGGTGGAATGGACGCCCGATTTATACACAGCCAACCAAATAAACGCCCCAACAATCACATAAACACTCACGGACCGAACCCCTGCACGGTTCATCCCGTAAGTGACACAAAAGCCCGCAGCCGCTGCCGCGATCCAGCCCCATTTCAGCGACTCGGTAAAGACAAAGGCAATCACGAGTACCGCCCCGAGATCATCCACAATCGCAAGAGACAAAAGCAAAATTTTCAGACCAAAGGGAACCTTTTTCCCGAAGAGGGCTAGTACTCCAACCACGAAGGCAATATCGGTGGCCATGGGAACGGCCCACCCTCGCTGACCGGGTTGACCGTATTGCAATATCGTGAAAATGCAGGCCGGCATAATCATGCCTCCCACCGCAGCGAAGACGGGCAACATCGCTTTCCGCACCTCGCGTAGTTCCCCTGCCACGATCTCTCGTTTGATTTCCAGACCAATCACGAAAAAGAAAATCGCCATTAAGCCATCGTTAATGACCAAATGGCCCAAATCTCCCGTAAGTTTGAAATCGGCAACGGCCAACTCGACTTTCGTTTTCCAAATCGAAGCAAACCAGCCCGATAAAGCAGAGTTCGCCAGCACCAAGGCCACAACTGTGCAAATCAGCAGGACGATACCGCTGGCAGATTCGATCTGCAGAAAGCTCCGGACAGGGGTTAACCACTGATTCACCCGAGGAGCGGGCAGACCACGCCGCGGGGGCGGGGCATTCTACTTGGCCATTAGAACTCCTATGATTCAGTCCGAGGCACATTTTTCATGTTGCCGACACAAACACTCTGATCCCAATCAACTCAGTACCGCTTTCTCTTTGCGCTTCCTCGTATATCTTAACGCACACTTTGTTTGGTTCTTTCCTCAAATGTTCGGGGTATTGAATGATTGCCTGAATTTTGTCAATTCATGCACACCTTCTTAACCCCAGAACCCTCTCAGCGATCCCTCTTTATTGCTCTGGCACTATCATGGCACATTTTCGTTTTGGCACGGGACCTTTGGGGCACTTTATCTTTACCAAAGAGGATCGGGGGTCTTTCGAGAGTTTTAGAATTCTCTTCCAGAATTATTCAATCATCCTACAGGGCGATAGTTTAGAGATTCCCCTTTGGGTGACCAATCGATCTGTTTCCTAAAAGTTTGGGGCTGAATCACTCATCACTCAGATCGATCCTACTCAAAGGGTAATTCTGACCATCCACTAAGATCGTGGTGAAAAACACAATGGAGGATTCACACTGCCGCAAGTGGATTCCGTCGAATCCGTCGAACAAACCGGAACGATCAAAAAGACGAGTCAGAATGAATAAGAACGAAAAATAAGAACGAGTCAGAATGAATAAGAACGAATAAGAATTCGTTGATGCCATCACTAGCCCCGATCGGGGCTTTCACTTAGCCGACTCACTCATCTGTAAGAGTGTCCCTATCGATTTTTTTTTGAGAATCTCACCAATATCACGGAATGAATCCCGAGATTATGGAATATCTCCCATCCTGCCCCGAATCCCGAGATTGTGATGATTTTTGAAAAATTTTGTTGATACTCGGCGCAAGTGAGGGTGATTTTTTGCATTCCCAAGAAAATTCTCAAGAAAAAGTGAGATGACACCATAATTCTTGAGGCCTCACGCCTAGAAACTGGGCAAAATGGAGCGATTATAAGAAGGATTTTCTGACCAATGAAGGAATTGTGAATAGCGAAAGGGAAGTCGAATCGACCCAAAATCGATACCTAGATTTCCTAATCATTACATTTTGTAGACAAAAGGTTTACGCACCTTCGATAGATTTCCCAGATGGTAAATCTTATCGATACGCATCTCTGTTGGCATAACGGTTGCGAAAGAAATTTTCGTCAATCGGGTATTATACCCTAGTCAAAAAAATTGCACGCCCAAGCAATATCGTCATCAACATATCTCCAGAGGAGTTCACGATGGGTTGGAGTCAAGAACGCCTTGAACAGGTTGCCCAAACACGTCTGAACGGTGCCAAACTGATCGTCGTTGCAAACCGCGAGCCTTACATTCACCGCTATAAAAATGGTCAGATCGAGTGGATTCGTCCGGCGGGAGGATTAACCACAGCGTTGGATCCCGTGATGAGGGCCTGCGGTGGAACTTGGGTCGCTCATGGTTCTGGAGATGCGGATAAAGCCACTGCGGATGCGAACTCTCGTCTGCGGGTGCCCCCTGATGATCCGAGCTACACGCTGCGCCGAGTTTGGCTCACCCCTGAACAAGAAGAAGGTTACTACTACGGCTTTGCCAATAGCACCTTGTGGCCTTTGTGTCATCAGGTTTATTGCAAACCGACGTTTGACCCCGGCCATTGGGAAGTGTACAAACAGGTGAACCAACTGTTTGCCCAAGCGGTTTTGGAAGAAGCCGAAGGGGGACCAGCGTTAATCTTCGTGCAGGACTACCATTTTGCCTTGCTTCCCCGCATGCTCAAACAAGTTCGCCCCGATTTAGTGATTGCTCAATTTTGGCATATCCCTTGGCCGAGCAGCGAAATTTTCCGCGTTTGTCCTTGGGCTAGTGAACTCCTTGAAGGGATGCTCGGGAACGATCTTATGTCGTTCCATATTCAGAACCACTGCAATAACTTTTTGGAAACGGTCGATCGAACGTTAGAATGTCGCATCAATCGGGAGAATTTCTCGGTTGAACGAAATTCGCAAGTTACACGGGTTCGACCGCACCCGATCAGTGTCGATCCGAATTTAGCCAAAGAATATCTCGGCGACGATTGGGAAGCTCGCGCTCAAGAACTCCGGAAACAATGGAATCTTGCGAATCGCCCCTTGATTGTTGGGGTCGATCGGGTCGATTACACCAAGGGGATTCCCGAAAGGCTCAATGCGGTCGAACGATTTTTAGAAAATCATCCGGAATGGATCGGCCAGTTCCATTTTCTGCAACTCGGTGCCCCCAGTCGGACGAATCTCCCTGCGTATCGGGACCTGACCCTAGAGGTGCAGAACATTGCCAACCGCGTCAATGAACGATTCGGAACCGAAGACTGGAAACCGATTATTTTCCTGAACGAACATCACGGCCCCGAGGACATCTTCTTGCTGTATCGAATGTCGGCAGGCTGTGTGGTTAGCTCACTGCACGACGGGATGAATCTGGTCGCCAAAGAATTCGTCACCGCCCGTGAGGATGAGCAAGGGGTTCTGGTTCTCTCCGAGTTCACGGGGGCGGCCCGCGAATTGACCGAAGCGAATATCGTCAACCCGTTCGACATCGAGCAAATGGCCTCGGGCTTGCACGCTTGCTTGACCATGCCCCCCGAGGAACAACGGCGCAGAATGCGAAAGATGCGCACCCAAGTGAACGACAATAACATCTTCCGTTGGGCGGGCAAACTCCTTTCGGAAGTCGGGAAAATGGTGGAACCCTCTCCCGAGGATGATTCGGACATCGTTTTAGAAGAGGAACCCGAAGAGGAAATCAAAGCGATGTTAGAGCAACATAATTCGATTTATTTGTTTCGGTCGGGCCGTTTTTAGGTCCCCAGTGTGAATCTCTCTAGCCAAAATACCGAAACATCATTTAAGGAGACTCGACCATTTCTGTAAAGGATATTACCTCTATGCCAACTCGTCGTGAGCCTTCAGTACTTGGAATCAATTGGTTCGAGGCGGTTGCTTTTTCCCATGATCTGGGAAGACCCTTGGCGTTGTTTTTTGATTACGACGGGACACTCAGCCCCATAGTGGCCCACCCGAGCCTTGCGATTTTTCCCGAACCGTTCCGCCGCTTGTTTCACCAATTTCAACAGCTCGATACGGTTGAACTTGGCTTTGCCAGTGGCCGAGCGATGGCAGATTTGCAAAAGATGGTGAACGTGAAACCCGCCTATTATTCTGGCTCGGGGGGATTAGAGATCGATTTGCAAGATCGTATCCTCCAGCATGAAAGTATCACCTTGCTCAAACCAACTTTGGAACGAATTCAACACCAATTGCAACCGATTCTGGAAAGAAATCCCTATACATGGATTGAAACCAAACCGGGTACCTTAACGATTCACTATCGCGGGTTACCCCCTTTGACGGCCCTTTGTTTTCGCCAAGATGTCGAACGGGTTCTCGCTCAACAAACGCAAATCCGTTGGCGTGTCGTCCCGGAAGCGGTCGAACTCTCCCCCATGCAGTTGTGGCCCGAAGTGGATGCGGTCGGGTTGATTTTCTAGCATCTTCAAAAGCGACACCCTGCCGATTTGCTACCGGTTTATTCCAGGCATGCCAGCACCGATCACGACGGAATGCACAGCGCTCTAGATATCGTGTGTATGCCCTTGGGGGTTGAGCACGTG
>CAZFDX010000459.1:0-3105 GCA_964518325.1 uncultured Alcaligenaceae bacterium
GTCAAACCCGCAGAGGAAAAACCATCTTATGGAGGTCCGGGGGGGGGGGATAGCGCGAACAAACCCGATCCTCAATCAACCCCCATGATGCCCGATTCCACAGAAAACAAAGGGGCCAGTAAACCGAAACCCCAGCATCCTGAACAATCGGGAGATTCTCGCCCCGATCGTGAGATCAACCGCAGCGAAAACAAACCCAATGCCCCGCAAGAAGGGCCAGAACAAGCCGGTTCCGCTCGTCCCAAGGAACGTCCCCCCCAAGGTGAAGCACGAACCCCACCGAAAAACGATCCCGACGAAATGACCCGTAACGATCCCCGAAATAATCCTCAAGGTATGCCCGATGCGGAAGCCCGACCCGATCAAGGGATGGGGCAAGGCGACGACACCGCCAAGGGAGGAACCCGAGGCGCTCCGGGAGAAACACCCGAGGAACGGACCCAACGCGAACTGGATCAAGAACTCGGGCAGCTCGATCGAGAACTAAATTCCAAAGACCCGAAAAGCCAAAAGGCGGCCGAAGAGCGCGTCGATCGACTGATGCGCGACCCCAAAACCCGTCAGCAAACTCGGGATCATCTTGAGAAGAAGAAAGAAGAAGCCAAAGATGAATTGACCAAAAAGAAAACGCAAGACGCTTTGGATCGAGGGAATCAAGCTGCGAAAGAAGAGAACGAAAAGAAGACCGACGAACTCACGAAAAAAATGCGTGGCAACGAAGCCGAGAAAAATCAAGCCCAACAGGACCTTCAGGACCTGATGAAAGACCCCCAAGCGAAAAAAGATTTGCAAGATAAGCTCGACCAGATGAAGAAAAACGGAGCCAATCCCAAGGATATTCAGAATCTTGAAGAGGCCATGAAAAAGGCCGAACAAGCCAACAACGCGGAAAAGCCCGATCCCGAAAAGCTGAAGGATATTGCCGACAAACTTAAAGGGATGGACCCGAAAGCCCAAGAGGATGCCAAGAAAGACCTCGCCGAAATGCTCAAAGACCCCAAGAAACGCGAAGAGGTCAAAAAAGCCCTGAAAGAAATGGCCAAAGATTCCCCCATGAACGAAAAAAATAATCTCGACGATGCTTTGAAACAAGCGGAGGAAATGGCCAAACAAGGCCCCCCCCCCATTGATCCGAAAGACCTAGCGGACCTCATGAAGGATTTAGCGAAAGAGGCCGACCCCCAAAAGCGAGAGCAAGCCAAGCAGAAACTCGAAGAACAACTGAAAGACCCGCAGAATCGGGAAAAGCTCGAAAAAGCAATGGAGGAAATGCGGAAGAACGATCCCGAAGGAAAATTCAAAAAATGGTTTGACGATTTCCGAAGACAGGTCGCCGGTTCCGAAAAGGTCGATCCTTGGAAGAGTGATCCAGCCGACCCCCGAAATAAATTGAAAGCGGCCGAGTTGCTGCTCGAAAAATTCAAACGGAATATCACGAACGAAGAGTTCGTGAGAAACCTTGGTTGGACCAAAGAGGATCAGGAAAAATTTATTCTCGATCAAGAAAAGAAAATCACCGACCTTCGGAATCTGATCGATGCAATGGGGCCGAACATCATTGATCGAACAGGGACCAGCGGCCTGAATACGGGACCAAGTAAAGTGGTGATCGATCCGAAAGAGGTCACCGATCCCCTGCGAGGATCGCGCTACACCCCTCCGGGAAGCTACGGCGATACCTTCAAACGTCTCACCAATCCCGGCGCCAAGGAGAAATAATTCACAATCAATTCAATTCACCTCCTCCCTTCATCCCTCCCCTCAGCTTGATCGATGACATCCCTCTCGAATCGGCCAATTGTGCCAATTCGAGAAAATATCTCTTCACCTT
Organism: uncultured Alcaligenaceae bacterium; assembly: GCA_964518325.1. Taxonomy (GTDB): domain Bacteria; phylum Planctomycetota; class Planctomycetia; order Gemmatales; family Gemmataceae; genus SKW135. The sequence goes on from CAZFDX010000459.1 coordinate 1,832, forward strand.
CTCCATCCCCCCCCTGAGTCTATGTATGTTCAGTCAAGAACTCGTTGAAGGTAATAATGCCAATCACCTTGAACTCGCTAAGGCAACTTGGGCGGATCGATTTGATAGCCTTATGCTGATCATTCGGAGAGTGAATAGGTATTTCATCCCATAATCGTGGCTTGTACTTTCATATCTGAAGGAATGCTGTTTCCGAACTCAGGCGGACAGAATTTTCTCAATTTCGTTTGAAATGATTCTCACTTCGTGGCTTTTTTCGATTTCTTAATTTCAACTGCTCAGGTGGGGCAATCTTATAAATTAACTCCTATTCCCAAGACCTGTCCTTGATCCGAGGCTGCGATGACGGCTCATTTGTTTGCCAACCTGTTCTACCAAACCGATACTGAAACGGGTCGGGTGCTTCTCAAAGCGTTTCCCGTTATGCTGGCGGCCTTGTGTTTATTGGCGATTGCCTATCGCTACTACAGTGCCTTTTTGGCGGCTAAGGTGGCAGCGCTCGATGGGACTCGTCGAACGCCCGCCCATCAGTTTGATGATGGTCAAAATTTTCACCCCACGAATCGTTGGGTCTTATTTGGGCATCACTTCGCGGCCATTTCAGGAGCAGGCCCCTTGGTCGGGCCGGTGTTGGCTATGCAGTATGGGTATGCCCCCGGCTTGCTTTGGTTGCTCGTGGGCGTGTGTCTGGCAGGTGCGGTTCAGGATATGCTTGTGTTGGCTGCCTCAGTGCGAACAGGGGGAAGATCGTTGGCCGAAATCGCCAAGTCCGAACTGGGTAAAGGAGCCTCGCTGATTGCCTCGTTGGCCATACTCGTGATCGTCGTGATTGCCTTGGCCGGCTTGGTGATTATTGTCGTTAATGCCCTTGGTGGAGAGGAAGCCCGCCTACCGGTGGGAATGACCATTACCCCTCCGAAAGATTCGGCTTGGGAGGGGCCTCGTCCGGTTGAAAATCGCTTTGAATATCGATTCCCAGAAAACTGTCTCGTTCAGTATTCTCCGCAAGAAAAGCCCTCAGTTCGTCCAGAAGCCTTTGTTCTTCGCTCTCCCATCGAAGTCAAATCGCATCGGCAAGATTCGTTTGTGGTACCGGAAAAAACGGTGCAGGTCATTAAGGGGAGTTCGTGGGGAACCTTCACCATTGCTTGCACCATCCCGATTGCGTTTCTGGTGGGTTTATGGATGTACCGGATTCGGAAGGGTCGTGTGGTGGAAGCCTCGATTATCGGTGGGTTGCTCACTTTCGGGGCGGTCGTGCTGGGAGCTTCGAT
>CAZFDX010000460.1:0-1750 GCA_964518325.1 uncultured Alcaligenaceae bacterium
GCGCAGCGATGATATGATGACCCCTCAGCACGCGAATAGTGCCGGCGCCGGCACTATTCGCGTGCTGAGGGGTCATCATATCATTGCTGCGCCTATCGACCTACAAAAGACTATCTCATTTGATATAGCTGCCGATAGCAGTCTCACAATCGCGAGCCCCAACAATTTGCTTCGCGGCAGCGGCGGCATTACCAAAACTGGCGAGGGTGATCTCTACCTCCTCACGCCCAACGAACACAAGGGCAAAACCACGATCAATGGCGGCGCACTGATTTTCACCAACGATCAAGCTTTTGGTACCTCGAAACTTGAACTCATCAGCGGGCAATTAATCGGCACCGGCGGCAACCGAGTGATCGATAATCAGATAACGAACCTCAACAACAACTTCACCTTTGACAGCAATGAACACCGGCTCAGCTTCAGCACCCCTCTCACCTTACCCGGCAACCGGGTGATTGCCGTTGAAGGCGATGTTACGTTCAACAAAGTGATTGATCCAGCTAGGAGCCGTGACCTGCGCAAAGAGGGGAGTGGCAACCTGACGATCAACCTATCTGGAACAGATAACATCGGTTCATTCGTGCGCAACCAGAGCAGCGGCCAGCTCAACCTCTACGGCGCCGGCACAATTGGCGCAATTGTCTACAACCCAACTTCCGGCGGCGGCGAGATTGGGATAGGCGACCAGCGCGATCTTACGACAGGAAACATCATCCGTGGACGCGGCACGCTCAGCGTCCACGGTAACGGTGATGGGGTTCGCCTGCATAGCGCAAATATTCGCCTGAGCTTCGAGATCGGTCCCGGCGGCGATAACTTTGTGCTGAATAATACAGCAAATAACCGAACGAAGAACGCCAACATTGAACTCGTGGGAGCCGGCAATCCCAATGGAGCTGAATTGGCGCTCGCCTTAGTTCCCGGTTATACGCCTGCTCCGGGCGATTCATGGACGATCATTCAACACAACAGCACTGGGAATATTCTCGGCACCTTCCGCGACTTGCCCAACGGCGCAGTCATTGACGTAGCAGGCTATCCCTTCCGAATTGTCTACCAACCAAAACAGGTGGATCTGATCGCATTACCACCGGTTGTTCTGACCATCCAAAGCGGCAACAACCAGAGCACCTTGCTCAACACCGACTTTGCCCAGCCCTTGCGTGTTCGGGTTAGCGATGAAAACGGTGATCCTCTGCCGGGCATCTATGTGAGCTTCACTGCGCCCAGCAGCGGGGCTAGCGTAACCTTCCCCACCGGCAATGGTGCCGTGAGTGATGCAAATGGGATGGTCGAGATTCCGGTGCGGGCTAATAGTGTGGTTGGCACATACACAGTCACGGCAAACGTGGGCAGTTCGAGCGCTCCGTTTACCCTGACAAACATCGCTTCAAGCCCAACGGCGACCGCCACCGCGACGGCGACGGTTGAACCAACTACCACCGCGACCACGGCACCGACCGCCACCGCGACGGTTGAACCAACTGCGACCACAGCAACGACCGCCACCACGACCGCGGTACCAACCGCGACCGCGACGGTGGAACCAACCGCGACCACAGCACCGACCGCGACGCCGACCACGGCCCCGACCGCCACCGCGACCACAGCACCGACCGCCACCTGTCTCTTATACCAATCTGAAGCTGCCGACGATCCACTCAGTGTAGACCTCGGAGGCCCCCGATACACTAAAAAAAAACATCTGCACGATCGCACAGACAACACAGCAGAAACTACACAAAGA
>CAZFDX010000461.1:0-14619 GCA_964518325.1 uncultured Alcaligenaceae bacterium
CGGTTTCGTGGGCTCGGGGAGGTGTATAAGGGGCGCGGCTAGACGACCGAGTCGTTCCCCGGTTTTCACGCCGCCCTGAGGGGGGGGGGGACTTTCGCACCATTGCGTTTCCGAGCTTCGGCATCGGCAATCGCACGGGCATTGAGCGTGATTTTCTGGGGGGATTCGGTGGGTTTCACATTGGGATCCCATTTTCTTATGGAATGATCGTAACTCGAAGAAAAAAGTTCTTTCCCATCCCGAGTTGAGATTAATCGAGTTATGCAATTGGTATGCCCAACGAACTGCAGAGAGGGAAGAGGAGCGGGATCGCTTGCGCTGGCTTTTTCGGGAAAGTCCCAAAGCAGAATCTCCCCGAGATTATTTCCTGCCGCTAATCGTTTCGTGTTTCCAATAAAGGTCACGGCAGTGGTCCAATCGGCATCCCAAGTCAAATTCCACAGACGAGAGGCTTTTTCAAAAGGCATAAGTCACCAAACGGTATAGGTAGGATAAGAATATCTTATGGAGAATTTCTTTGATTCGGGGATTAATTTCGCTGCACTTTGTTGGTTCACGCTGTGCCGTCCATCCACACAAGCCGCCACTGTGATAAATCGCCATGGCTTGGCAGAGAGGTTGGGTGCTTCATGCGATGTCATCCATCCACACAAGGAGAATCACTTGGATTTGGGAATGAGTTTTGCAGCGATCAACCGATCCTTCCCCCGAAGATAAACCAATCCATGTGAGACCACAGGGGCCGCCCAAGTGGGGGCTTCGAGATCGGTGGCCCAAAGTGCAATCCTTTCAAATTTTTCGGGATTGACCTTCAGAAGAAATAACTCCCCTCTTTCACTCCAACACAGGAAATGCCCATCAACCAAAGTGAGTTGACACCGTGAAAGGTTCCGTTGACTCCATTGAACTTCCCCATCTTTCACGGAAACGCAGCGGAGTTCGGCATCATTTTCATGTCGTCCCGAAGACCCATAAACGTATCCATTAACTTCGATGGGTGTATTCCAGTGGCAGGCCAGCGACTTTTCGCGTCGATCTTTATCCTCGTCGCTCCAAATGACCTCAGGTTTATCCTCTTTGATTTTCAACAAAACCCCGCCGGGACCATAACATTCTGTCAACAGAATCTTATCACCAAGAACAACGGGGTTACTCGCATTGACACTTTCGAGAATTCGTGCTCGCCAAGGGAAGGAAAAGCGTTCCTTACCGCTTTGTGGATCAAATCCAATCAACCCCCCCCGCGCAAAATAAAGTCCGACCCGTTTTCCGTTGAGGTTCTTGATGATGGGTGAACTATAGGAAGCCAATTCATTGCTAGAACGCCAAATTTCTTTTCCAGTTTTCTTGTCGAAGGCAACCAATCCGGTCCCGTTACCTTCGGCCTTGCGGAGGTCTTCCGGAGCGGGTCCTTTTGGACTTCCCCCGATGGCGACAATCAATAAATCCCCTTCAATGATCGGTACGCTTCCCACACCAAAGAAATTCTGATGGAAGTGATATTGTTTTTTTGTATCGATTTTCCAAATCTCTTTCCCATCTTTCACGGCAACACAAGCGAGAATCCCTTCCGGACCATAGACATAAACCCGTTCGTTATCTACAACAGGGCAAGCCCGAGGTCCGGGACTATACCCGTAGTTATCTTCGTAATTGGTGGGATATTCATACTTCCATAATAATTTTCCGGTTTCTGCATTTCGACAGGTGAGCCTTTGCATATCCTTGAATCGATCAAAATGGAACAATCGCCCTTGAGAGGTAACAGGGGCAGCGTAACCTTCGCCCATTTCGGCTTCCCAAACAATTTCGAGTCCCTCTTTGGGCCATTTCGTTAGGATTCCCTTTTCGGGGCTTGTGCCATCGTTGTTGGGGCCTAGAAAGGTTGGCCAATCACTCCCATCTTTGCGGGTGCGTAAATCTTCAACGGGTTCTGCTGTGGGAATCGGTTTGCTCTCTTGGCAACCCATGATGAGGAAGATTGTCCACAGAACGCTAATACGAATCATGTCATGCTACCCCGATCGATGCGAGTTCCTATCTTAGTATCGTTAGTCGTCAAGCAAGGATCAAGGTCGTGAAATTCTCTGTCTTTTCTCTCGGTTGCATTTCTCTATTTGCCTTGGTTTGTGGAATTTGGGTGAGCCAACAGTATTTAGAAAATCCCGATCCCCTGTGGTTAGATGTCATTCACGACCGAAATGCTCACCTCCAAACGGGAATGGCCTTGGCGGTGGATATTCCTAGGGGGCGGATCGGTTCTGTCATTCGGCAACTGGATCGCTCGCAGACTTGGCCCCCGTTACATGATGGGCTTTTCGTGGGGATCGCTCTTATGTTGGGTGGGTTGGATGAAAGGGCAGCGGTAATTCCCAGTGTGATCGGCTACATCTTGAGTATTATCTTTGCCTACCTTTTGGTAACCAAAATGGCTGGTCGTTATGGGGAGGTCGGGGGATATTTTGGGGGGTATTTTGCCGCTTTTTTGGTTGCGCTAAGCCCAGCCCTGCGAGCTTACGCAGCCGACGTTATGTTAGAAAGTTTGGGAGCTGCCTTTACCTTGATGGGTTTTTGGGTTTATCTGCGTTTTTTAGAAACCCCCGATTATAAAAGGGCCACGCATCTGGCATGGGTTCTTTCGGCATTATTCTTTTTGAAATACAACTATTGGTTGTTGGTATTATTTGCCTTTTCGATTCACGGTTGTTGGTACTTTCGCAGGGAAATTTTTGCTTGGATTCGGGACCAGTATTTCCAAGGTTCTTTTCATAGATGGGTGCGTCAGCAACTCCGTCATCCCGTGACCTATATTTTGTCCGTGATGATTTTGATTCTCATCGCGATTCATTACACGAAAGGGTTTACTCTCCCGATCGGGACCAATGGAATTGCAGTAAAATCAGGGACCAATTTGGTGACTGCCATTTGGTGGGTCTTTTTTGGACGGATGGCAATTTGGTATTGGAAAAAGGGTTGGCACGAATTAGGAGAGTTGACCCCGATTGCACTCGCACTCACTCGGTGGCATTTCATTCCCGTGGGGATTTGGTTCCTATGGCCTAGGCGATTGAATACTTTTATTTGGTTCTCGAATCCGACTGCCAATGCAGGTGAAAGACCGGATTTCGATCCTCTCGGCGGCTATCAAGCCTATTTTCATTTTTTCTTGGAGGATTACCTTTCACAAAGTTGGCATATCTGGATCGTTTTGGGTTTGATGGTACTAGGTTTTATCGTGATTTTGGCGGGTCTCATCCGGAGTGCTGGAAATCCCCTGTATAAGAGGGCCTTTGCGGTGCTTCTTTTTCTGGTGATGTGTGTTTTTCTAACCTGTCAGCATCCCAACCGAAAAAGCCGATTCCTTCATTCATGGGTTCCGATGGTTTGGGTGATCGGTGGGGTGGGAATCAGTGGTCTCGCTCGCATTCGATACCGTCGATTCCCATTAGGAACCGTTGCTTGTGGTGTGGGGCTGACCGCCTTCATTCTGTCGAGTGGCGAAGAATTTCAAAAGAAACCCCATGCACAGGAAGCCCGTTCCTACAAGACGAATCACACGGCCCTTGTTTTATCGCGTGATTATCTCCCCAAAATTGATCCATCTCGACAGGTCGCGATTTTTTCCAATATGCCCTTGAAGTTTTTCGCTAGTTGGACACACCTTCAATATCGTCAAAGGCAACAAAACCTTGAAACGGAAATTCGTGGCTGGCAACCCGGAGCGGCCGGTGATTATGATGCTTTTTTGAATTGGCTTCGTTCCACAACCGTTGAGCAAATTGTGTACATTCATGTTGGTGAAAAAGGCCCCATCTGGCGCGAGATCGTGGGACCGGCCCAATTGCAACGATATGGCGAATACTTGTCTCAGCAAGATCGATTCAGTCTGATGGAGGAAGTGACCTATCCTGAACTGGATTGCATCGTCAGAATTTACCAGAGATAGCCCGTTTGCGATACCGAACCGCTCGCTTTTTGGACCGGTAAAACAAATCCTCCTCAGAGAAAGATAAAAACACAGCAACTTAGGAACACAGCAATTCCGAAACCCACCAAGTCAGGGAGTCGCCAAGTCACGAAGTCGCTGAGTTACAAGGTCGCACTTGAAGGAGATCGGCTTGGGTCAAAATGTTCAAAATCCCGTTTGAGAAACTCGGAGAAATCCTCGCTGAAAAAATTAGGAAGTTCTGGGCAGGAGCATCGCAGCAGGATTTTTGAGCCGAGCTATCACGGCATTTCCAAAAGCAGCACAAACGGCCCCATCAACCACACGATGATCGAACGAGAAGGATAAGTAGAGCATGTGTGCGGGAATCAGATTATCATGCTCATCATAGATCGGTCGTTTGATGACCTTGCCCACGCCGACGATCCCTACTTCAGGATGGTTGATGATGGGAGTTGAAATTAACCCACCGATGTTACCTACCGAAGTGAGGGTGAATGTTCCCCCTTTCAGGTCCTCGCGTCGGCTTTTTCCATTTCGAGCATCATGTGCCAGTCGATCAATCTCCCGAGCAATGCTGAATATGTCCTTCTTATCGGCATCTTTGATGACCGGAACAATCAATCCTCCAGCAGTCGCCACGGCAACCCCGATGTTATAATGATCGTGGAAAACGATTTCATTTTTCGTTTCATCGAGCGAACTGTTCGCAATCGGTATTTCCTTCAGTGCCGAAACGATTGCATGAACGAAGAAAGGTAAGTAGGTCAGTTTAATACCCATCGCCGCACAAGGTTCTCTTAAGGCCGATCGCAGTCGGACTAACTCGGAAACATCGCATTCGTCGATGTAAGAAAAGTGGGGAATGCGATGAGCGGAATCCACCAAATGTTCCGCGATTAACCTCCGTAAACCCATGAGCGGAACCCGTGTGCCCGGTTTCCCATAATCGGGACGAGGAGTTTCGATTTTCTTCGATTTTTCGCCGTTGTTCGCTCCCACACGGCTAATAAGCGGGGTCACATCTTCCAAGAGGATGCGACCTCCCGGACCGGTACCTTCCACTTTGGAAAGATCGATACCCAATTTTCTGGCCAAATGCCGAATCGAAGGGGCCGTGATGATACTCGCAGTCGAGGGGGGATTCATCAACGCAGTGGGTGAACTCACGTTGGTTGCGGGGCTTGCCGATTCTACTTTGCGGGTTTGAGGGGAACTTCCCGAAGTCCCCGTCGCAAGAATGGCGCTGGCCGAGGGCGAACTGCTCGATTCGTACTTCAGGATGTTTTGACCGACTTTGATTCTGACACCTTCTTGAACATCGAGTGAAAGAATTTTCCCTGCAAAGGGAGAGGGGATTTCCATGGTTGCTTTATCCGTCATGACTTCAAGAAGGGGTTGCCCACGTTTCACGGTATCTCCCACCTTGACCAGCCATTTGAGCATCTCGGCTTCGTAGACACCTTCACCTAACTCAGGAACTGCAAAGTCCATGGTTCACCTCGAAAAAGGAAATTGGTTAGCGATGTACCAACCCAACGTGTTTGCCCTTCTTAATTTATTGTAGGACTTCGGCAAAACACGCAGGTTGCCAGACTCGATTCCACAGGGGAAACAAAATGAATCCCATAATCCCTCAAGCCTTCAAGGAACGTAGATCGGTGCAAAAATCCCCCTCTAGCAACCCCATCGGACGTGTAGTAAACTAAATAAGTCGCCTGTTGAGAAGGGATCATGAAATAAGGGGTCTTGCGTGGCTACTGGTCATACCAGCGCACTCATGGCGTTACGCGATCCCGATATTCGCCTCATGCTCCGTGTGCGGGACGATGATCCTCAGGCCTTTTCCGAAATCGTTTCCCGCTACCAAAATCGTCTCGTCGGTGTGCTGACTCATGTGGTTGGGAATCCACAAGAGGCAGAGGACCTAGCCCAAGAGGTCTTCCTTCGTGTTTATCGAAACCGAAAAAAGTATACCCCCAAGGCCAAATTCTCAACTTGGCTATTCACGATTGCGAATAATCTCGCGTTGAATGCCCTTCGGGATCGAGGGCGAAAACCAGCCATCGCACTGGATACCAGTGAATCGGGGCCGTTGGGACCCCGACCCGCAGAGAGATTTGTTCAGGATCATGGAGTGACCCCCTCCTTTGGGCTGCGACAAGCCGAACTGGCGGAGCGGATTCGGACAGCGCTCGATACGCTGAACGATCGGCAAAAATTGGCAGTCATCCTCAACAAATTCGAGGACATGAATTATGCGGAGATTGCCGAGGTGATGGGCCTGACCGCCAAGGCCGTTAAATCTCTTTTGAGCCGAGCACGGTCCCATTTACGAGATGTTCTTTCCGGTTATGTTTACATGGATGGGAATGCCCCTCAAAACACTGCGAATCTTCCCTCGGAAGAAAGTTCTGGTGAAAAGGAGGATGAAACATGAATCCAACAGAGCCAGACAAAGAACCCCCCGTTGAGATTAGTGAGGAAAATCTCGTCGCCTACCTCGATGGCGAACTCGAAGGGGCCGAAGCCGCCCAAATTGCTACCCAACTCAGTTTAGACCCCAAACTACGGGCCAAGGCAGAGGAACTCCAACGTACTTACGATCTTTTGGATTTTCTCCCGCGACCCGAACCGAGTGCCGATTTCGCTTCCCGAACGATTTCTCAAATTCTGCCCCCAGTAAAAGGATCGGGCACCCTCTCCGCACCGGTTGTTTCTCAATCGGGCGGCAGTCTTCCTACGGGGTTGGCCGTAGGGGTCACTTCGGGAATGATTCCGATTCCGCAAAATGGTTTCCCCATTTTCTCGGCTTTTCTTGGTGTGATTCTGTTGCTCGCTTCGGGGCCAATCGGGTATTTCGTTCGGGAACAATACTATCCCCATGCCGCGAAGGAAGATCGGGATGCCGATGCTCGAATGGTCAACGATATTCGTTTGATCAAGAATATGCGACTCTTTCGCTATGCCGATGACCTCGAGTTTATTCGGAAACTCGATGATCCCGAATTGTTTGGCGAGGAGGGAGAATAGGCGATGAAACCTCGTGTTCTAACCTTCTTATTGTTTTCTGCTTGTTTGACCGTGATTGCAGGGGATAATCCTATCAATCCCGATGACCCTGCCTATCTCCGTCGTCAATTTGCCTATTTCGAGAGGCTGCCTATTGAACGCCAAGAACAGCTTCGGATTTTGGATCGGGATTTTGCTGCCTTGAATCCGAAAGAACAAGAGCGCTTGATCCGAACACTGCAAAACTACAACGCATGGCTCACCAAGTTACCGGAACCAGATCGGAAGCGAATTCTGGAGGCAACAAATTCCGAGGATCGTTTGACGGCCATTCGTCAAATTCGCCTGCGTGAATACATCGAAAGTTTACCAAAGGCCTATCGGGATGAATATCTTCAAATAACGGATGTGAAAAAACAGGCCGAGAAGGTTCGTGAATGGCGATTGGAAGAACAACAACGTCAAGAGGACTGGGAATTCGCAAGGCAACATTTTACGGAATGGATTACGGGGAAACCGCTGCCGATGTTTCAAGGGAGTGATCGTGCCTTGGTCGAGAAACTCGTAGCGAATCTGGAACCTTATCTCTCGGACACGGAACGCGATTCCCTTCGCCAGCGAAAGTTTCTCGGTGAGGTGGAAGGTCATATGTGGTGGTATGCCCGAGAATTATTGAATCTGTATGAGGCACACCCCCTATTGCCGGGCAAACCGGGACCCAAAGATTACAAAAGTCTTCCCGAAAATGTGCGAACTTACCTTGAAATGAACGATCCTCAATTCAAGCAAGGAAAACTCCCTCCTGAGATTCAACAGGTCGAGGGACGTTGGCCCGATTTTGCTCTTGCAGTGACCAAATACTGTGAATCGAAAAACCTGAAACTTCCCACCCCATTAGGTGATTGCAAAAAAGAACAAATGCCCGAAGAAATTCGAGACTATCTCAACAAAGTGCTTGAACCGGCGTTGAGTAAGAATGAGCAAAAGAAAAAACTGTTGGCCCAACTTCATGCGACCGAAGGGCGCTGGCCGGACTATCCCAAGATGATTATGGAACTTTCTAAGAGTGAGAAACTCCCCATCGCAGGGTGGAGTCTTCCCGGAAACCCTCAGGCATGGGATCGACTCCGGAAAAGAAAAATCGATACTAAACCTGCTAATTAAGTGCCGTCACCTTTTTTCGTTTAATCATCTCAATGGCCCCATGAAGAACGACTTCCTCACCTAATTGAGCAGGGACGATCTCGGTGAGTCCTTTGAAGGGGGGGAAAACGGTTTGCTGGACCCGTTCTCGTAGGGGAGCAAAAAAAAGATTTTCACCAATCAACGAGACCCCCCCCCCAATGACAATCCGATGAGGACACAAAAGCACGACTACCGAGCCAATCCCCCAAGCCAAAGAATCTAATGTTTGTGCGAGAATCTTCTGCGAGAAAAGATCATTCTGCTCAGCAGCCCGCGCGATCGATTGGGGATTCACTTTTTCTGGATGCTCCGGATAATAGCTTTTCAAAGCTGATGTGTTTTCTTGACCGAGCCTTTCCCAAGCATATTTCGAGATTCCCCATCCGCTGGCGATATTCTCCAAAGAATCGAATCCCGAACGCCCGTCCCGAAAGTCCGCGACCTTGAGATGACCGACTTCCGCTGCTCCTCGACCGACCCCCCGATATATGTTTTGATTCAGGATCAAGCCTCCCCCGATGCCGGAACCAATCGTCATATAAAAAATGGAATCGTAACCTTTACCAGCCCCATGACAAGCCTCGGCGAGACCGGCCACATCGGCATCGTTCCCGACTTCGCACGGCAGGCCGAATTTTTTTTCTGCCCAATCCGCGATGGGAAACTCATCCCAACCTTGCACCTGATGAGACTTGATTACCGAGCGAGTTGTATCGTCAATCGGGCCACCGAAGCCGATACCCACTCCTGAAAGATCGTTGGGCTGCAATTGCTTTTGCCTCAGGATTTCGCTAAATCCCTGTTCGATTTGATTGAGAATGCCTGTGGCGCCATTCGCCGGAACGATTGTTGTTCGCCATATGTGGTCGAGATGGCCATTTCCAGAACCGATTGCCAATTGGAGCTTCGTCCCACCAATTTCAATACCCAGATATTTCATATTCGTCCCCAAGAGAGAGAGACGATATTTTAGAATCCTGCATACAGGTTTGAATATCTCCCAGTGGGGCCACCAAAACGAGATTCCGTGAGTGCATCTCAGCAAAAAGCTCGGGATAGCTCACGCCTCAAAGAGGCTAGAGTCGAGTGAGGGTAAAGTGTGAAGGTGTTCCCCACCGTAAAGAACAGTCACAGGGTATATCCCCAGTCGAGGCCTTGGAATCGGCGAGAATCTGCATCAGGTAATAATATGGTTTAGGCAATGATATCCGAAATGACCCGACCTCGCGAGATGGGCAAGGGACGATCGAGCTTATCGCGAATTTCCGTTTCAGGATCAAGCCCCATCAGTTCAAACACAGTGGCAGTAATATCTTCGGGGCGAGCTTGTCCTAGGGTCGGGTAGGCCCCAATTTTGTCCGATGCTCCGTAGACAAAACCTCGTTTCAGACCGCCCCCTGCCATCACCACGGTGTAGCACTGAGGCCAATGGTCCCGACCCGCCAGCTTGTTGATTCTGGGTGTCCGGCCAAATTCACCCATCCATAACACTAACGTACTTTCCAAAAGCCCTTTCTCTTTCAAGTCGGAAATCAGGGTCGGTAAAGTTTGGTTTGTTAGGGGCAAAAGATGGTTTTTCAGGATGGGGTCTTGTGGTTGATCGCGGAAACCATGCGTATCCCATCCTCCGGTGGGTCCGCCGATCGAACTCGAAAAATAAACGCTAATCCATTTGGCCCCCGCCTCAACTAACCGCCGTGCCAGAAGACAACCCTGACCGTAGGTAGTACGACCATAGCGGTCGCGGAGCTTCTTCGGCTCTTTGGATAAATCAAATGCTTTCTTGAATGTCGGAGAGGTCAACATCGAAACGGCCTTCTGGAAAGAATCGTCGATTCCTTTGGCAAGGGCCGATTGTTCTAAAAGCCCCCCTTGTTCGTCGATGATTTTGAGGACCTCCTTGCGCGATTCCATCCGTTCGCTTGAAACATCGGAAGGGAGTGCCAATTCAGGGAGCCTAAAATCTTGGGAATTGGGGTCCTGAGTAAAGAAAAAGGGATTATGCGATTTTCCGAGAAAGCTAGCATGCTGGCCGGGCGTGATGGAACCATCGCTAATCGTATAGGGGTAACTCACAAATGAAGGGACCCCCTGACGGGATGGGATGAATTTATCCACAATCGAACCGGGAGCAGGGAACAAGTCGAGCGAATCTCTGAGGCGTTGATCATCCGAAGAGGGGGCTACTCCCGTGAGGCTGTAATAGCCGGCGGAATTATGATTTTTCATATTGTGCTGAACACAACGAACTAGGCATAATTCCTCGGCAATCTCTGCGACTTGGGGGATCCCCTCGGTAATACGGATTCCGGGGACTTTGGTCTCGATCGTTTTGAACGAGCCTCGAACTTCGGCCGGAGCGTCGGGCTTGGGATCGAACGTTTCATGTTGACCAGGCCCCCCCCATTGATAGAGCATGATTACCGATTTAGCTTTGGCAGGTTTACGGGATTCCGCAAGTAAATCGGCCCCTGCGAGACCAAAAAGACCCGTGGCCCCAACTCGGAGCAAGACCCGTCTATCGAACGAGGAGTGAAGTAACGAGTTCATGGGATTCACCTAAATTTCAGACAGTTTTTCTTTCGAGTCACCAAATTCTTTCAGCTTCAAGCCTGCTTTTTCGAGCAATGAGAGATACAGGCTACACATTTTGCGATTATCCTTTCCGGTATAATCCAGAATGCGACCCGTTTTAATTTGGCCCCCGCCGCGACCCAATAGGACAACAGGAAGTTGGTTATTGTCATGATTTCCCGTCATCATACTGGAGCAATAAAGCAACATCGAGTTATCCAAAAGGGTGCGATCTCCTTCGCTGACCTCGTCGAGTTTCTTGGCGATGTAGGCCAATTGTTCGAGGAAAAATTGGTTCACTTTCAGCCAATCGGCTCCATCTGTGTGAGAGAGCAGGTGATGGATCATGTAGTCCACTTTCAAATGGGGAAACCGAAGGGAAGAGTGATCGTTGTTGAGTTTGAGAGTACAAACGCGGGTGGTGTCTGTGCGGAATGCGAGAACGAGAATATCGCACATTAAGCGCATGTGTTCGTCAATGTCTTGGGGAATCCCATCTTTGGGACGTTTCATATCAGGTTTATCGAGTGTGGGACGCCAGCCTTGAAGTCGGCCGGTTTTTCCTGCCTGTTCGATTCGTTGTTCCACTTCGCGAACGGAGTTCAGATATTCATCCAAACGTCGTTGATCCGATTTACTGACCGATCTTTTTAATCCACCCACATCAGCCAGTACCGCATCCAGCACGCTTTTATCCGATTTCCCGACCTCGTCGCGGAATAAACGATCAAAAGCTAAAGCAGGATATAGTTCCAAAGGTGTGGGAGTAGTTGCCGAGGACCACGAAATGTGGGAGGAATAAATCATCGAATAATTTTTATGGATGGCAGCGATGGAAGGTTCGCAGCCCAAAACTAAGCTCGATACTTTCGTAGAACCTTTCAAATGCTGAGCCAGTGCTTGATCACAACTGATACCGGATTTGATTTCGCCCCCCGGCGCCAGATGCGCTCCCGTGAGGAGGTTACCGGTTTGACAACTGTGAATTCCACCAATCAAGGCTTCTTTGTTGTATAAACCTTTGAGGAAGAGAAGTTTCTCGCGATAGGGGGTTAACGATTCGAGGACTTTCCCCAATTGCATCTCCTTGCCAGAGCCTTTGGCCCACCACTCCTTGCTATGGAAGCCATTGCCCGAGAAAAGCACGGCAAACCGGACTGGAGGCTCGGAGGCGGAGGATTTTTCATCGCCCCAGACTGGTAAAGATTCCAACCAAGGAAGGGCCATCGTCACCCCGACCCCACGAAGGAAGGAACGCCGGCTGAGTGGTTGAGAGAGTATCTGTGTGGACATTTATCTGGCTACCTTTTGTGGTTCTTTTTTGTGTGCGGTTACTATTCTTCATGGGGATGGTCGGCCCCTCGGATCATCCGGAATTGCTGACTTTGAACAATCGTGAGCAGTGCGGCTGAAACTCGGCCCTCATTTTGCTTAACTTGCTTCACCATTTCATCCAGCAATTCTTGATCCGAAAGTGTGACACTTCTCCCTAAAGCATAACCTAAAAGTCGGCGACAAAACAAGCGAATTATGACCTCTTTTTTCTTGGTGAGTAAATAATTCCTTAATCCATCGAGACCGTCAAATTCCGTTCCATCGCGTAGCTTCACTTTGGTATCTACGACTTGTCCGCCAAGGTCTTTCTCCCGAAGACGACCAATCGGATCGTATTTTTCAAGAGCAAAGCCAAAGGGATCAATCCGTTGATGGCAAACGGCACAGGCCTCGACTTGGGAATGTTTCTCAACCAATTTTCTTAGGGTTTCGTTATTGTCTTTTTCTTCTTCAGGTAGTCGCGGTACATCGGCAGGGGGACGGGGAAGTTTTTCACCCAAAAGCGTTTCTACTACCCAATTCCCCCGAAGGATCGGGCTTGTTCGCGATGCCCCCGATTCCTTCGTCAGCACGCTGGCCAACCCTAGGATTCCCCCTCGGCCATATTTTTTGACTCCTTCTACACGACGAAAATCATTCCCCTTGATACTGGGGATACCATAATGTTTCGCCAATGTTTCGTTCAAGAACGTGGCATCGGAATCGATCAAAGACAAAATACTTCGGTCGTTTTGAAACAAATCCATGAAGAATAAAATCGTCTCCTCATAGATCGCCCTCTTCAACTGAGCATCGAAGGTAGGAAAGAGTTTTTCGTTCTTTTCATTATGGGTATCGAACCCTTTGACGTGTAACCATTGCGCCCCAAACTCAATGGCCAGTGAGCGAGCTTTCGGGGATTGAATCATCCGTAGGGTCTGTTCACGAAGAATCTGCGGATCATGAAGTTTCTGCTGTGCCGCGAGTGCAAGCAATTGTGAATCGGGCGGGGCAGACCAGAGGAAGTAACTCAATCTAGTCGCGAGTTCATAGTCCGTAATTTTGCCAGCCTGTTGACCTGCAGGAGCCTTCTCAACACGGAATAAAAACTGAGGGGAGATTAATATCCGTGTGATGACCCCTTGAATGGCCTCTTCGTGGGATATCTCTTTTTTACGCAGGGCATCATAGAGATTTTTTAATTCCGTTTTTTCTTCGATGGTGATTGGTCGTCGATAGGCCGAGCTGGCAAATCGCAGTAATTCCTCAATGTGTTTCGGTTCGGCCTCTTTCTGTTCTTTTTGAAATGCATCGGCCCTTTTTTGGAATACCGGTCGTTGATTCAAATAGTAGTCTAATAATTCTTTGGGTTGATCTTGTGTGACATATTGAATGAATTGTGGCAGATAATCATTTTCTGCAAGAGCCTGTTGTGAGATAAATCGTAAATCACGCCAAAGGCGATCCAAAATCTGCGACTGCTCTTTGTCTAGGAATAGCTGAGATAAAAAGTCATCCTCACGATGATACATCTTGAGGCAGACGACCTCATCATCTGGCATAATTCGAGGGAAGCAGATGTAAATAGGAAATATCTTTCTAAATTCATCGTAACCTCGAAGGAGTTGTTGATAGCCTTCTCCCTTGTCGGAACCAATCCACTGAGAGTTAGTTTGTGGACTTGTTTGGGAAGGTGGTGTGGTATGGACAGACAAATGAGCAAGCCGAGCGGGATTTTCCTTCTCGAATTTGCCATCGACGACAAATTCTCGCCCCGAAAATAAGGCAACAGGGAGTCGAATCTCCAAGGTCGAATGACCTGCAACACCGAGGCTAGCTTCGTAGATTTCGGTCCCATTGGGGAGCTTCCCGAAGCGATCTTTTGGCAGACCATATTTTAGTTTTTCGGGAACTCGGCCTAATTTATCCAGTTCTAATCCGCGTAAGAGAACACTTTCGCTGGAAACGAGATAATCGTAAACAATGCGGTCAGGTTCATGAGTTGGTCGAGAACCCGATAAAACTTTTTCGATTTCTTTTTCCAAGGTGAGGGATTCGTTTTTGAGTTTCGGGTTTCCTGCTGTGGTGCGCCACTTGCCGAGTAATGAATCTAAAGGGATCACCTTGGTGATGTTCTTCGGATTCAAACGAGAGGGGCCTTTGACGAATGACCAGACCTCGGCGTTTTTGTAGTGATCCGAACGAGGATTGCCGGCCAAAATTTCCTCGACTAAATTTTTGGTTAGGTCCCATTCTCGGTGAGGTTTTTCGACTTCTGAAATTTTGAGATTCACTTTCGTGAGATCGCAAAAGTGGTTTTCATCCTTGGCATCGACAATCAAAAGGATGGAATCGCCTTTTTCGAGTTTGATTGTTTTCTCGGCAGCATTTTCTTCCCCCCCCACACGCAGCGACCCTTCAGCAAAAATGGTGGCTTGTTCCTTGCGGCGATGCTCCAAAAACCAAGCAACACCATTGCCACAAGCGGGATGAGCATGTTGAATGGCTGCCTAAATTTTTACTTCGCCACGGGAAGGGGCTTTCCACAAGACGGCGGCAAATTCCTTGGGCAGGGGATGACCCACCAT
>CAZFDX010000462.1:0-9985 GCA_964518325.1 uncultured Alcaligenaceae bacterium
TGTTATGATTGTTGTAAAAGTTGAGGATAATCGCCAGAGCAATCGCGGCCTCACCTGCTGCCAATACGATCACAATCAGAGCAAAAATTTGACCTTCGAGAGCAAAATTCGGCAGGTATCGAGCGCAGGCAACGAAATTGAGGTTGGCAGCGTTGAGAATCAGTTCGATTCCCATCAAAATCCCCAGTGCGTTCCGTCGGATGGAGATGCACGCCAAACCACAGATAAACAAAAACGCACCAATGAGCAGGAACGAAGTCAAGGTCATTTTTCTTCCTTTTCTAAAGGAATTTTCGGCACATCACTGGGGCGTTTTTTCGCCCGTGCTAAGTAGGCCGCACCGATGAGAACCACCAACAAATGGAGCGAAATCGCTTCAAAAGGTAATAGATATTTTGTGAGGAAGGCAACACCAATTGGCCCCGTACTGGGAAGCGGGCCTTTCTCGGAGGCATTCGACTCCAGAGCGGGAAGGGTTTTAGCCAAAATTGTGAATAGCCCTAATCCTAACAAACCGGCAGTGAACCATTCTGCAGGGGTGGCACGAATCGTGACGAATTCTTGCCGAGCCGTGAGCATGACCCCGAAGATCACAAGGACCATCGTCCCCCCAACATAGACGATCAGTTGAGTGGCCCCGACAAACTCGGCCCCCAATAAGAAGTAGAGCATCGAAATCCCTATGAGGGTGAACAGCAGGCACACCGCCTGACGGACGATGTTCCGCGCAAAGACGACCCCTACGGCTCCTAAACCGGTGGCAAGGGCTACAATCGTAAAGAGAATTTCATCAAGCACACTATTTTTTCCCTAAAGGGTTATGGTTATCCACTTGGACACATCAACGATCGATCACCATTCTATCTTCAAATGCGTAATTCTCACAGGGCTATGATTTCCCGCTGGCACGCATCAACGGGGTCGAAAGCCCTGCCCAAGCCCCTGCCAATTGCCCTTTCGGCACACTCAAAGGAGCGGTGAGTAATCGCACTATCAAAGCCAAGATCGCTAAGAGAGAACCGATCGAGCTAAGGTAACGCCAGCCCGATTCCAACCAATCGGGGGCGAAAAGTTCCCACACTCCGACCCCGATGAGCAACACACAGGCAATCGGCAAAAAGTATTTCAGGCAGGTCATCATCACCTGATCGATTCTCAAACGAGGAAGCGACCAACGCATCCACATCATTACGAACACGAGGAAGAAGCCTTTGCCGATGAATACCACCCCATTGAGGAGGTGGCCGAGTAATCCCCATTCTTGAGAAGGTTCAAAAGGCAGAAAACCAGTATGCCAGCCCCCTAAAAAGAGCAGGCTTGCGGCAGCACTGACGGCGAACATGCTTCCGTATTCGGCCATGAAGAAGACCGACCAACGGAGTCCGCTGTATTCGGTATGGAAGCCGGCAACCAATTCGCTTTCGGCCTCGGCCAAATCGAACGGTGCCCGTTTGCAACTGGCCGTTGCGGTGATGAAGAAGATAAAGAAGGCAACCAACGTAAACGGATCATGGAATACCCGCCAGTTCCAGAACATTCCTTCTTGTTGTTGCCCCATCGTGTTGAGATTGAGCGTTCCCGCAACCACGACCGGAACTAAGACACACAAAGCACGGGGAACTTCGTAACTGACCACCTGAGCGGCCTCACGAATTCCACCGAACAGGGACCATTTGCTACCGGAAGAATATCCCGCCAAAATGACACCGAAGACCTCACAAGCGAGGACGGCCATGAGGAAAAAAGCCCCAACGCTCAGTTCGCGGCCCACGATTCCGTTTCCAAAAGGTAAGGAAATAAAGGCAACAAACGAAGCACAAAAGGCAAGGTACGGGGCCATTTTGAATAAAATGCGGTCGGCACCATTGGGGGTCGTGTCTTCCTTGACCAATAATTTAATGCCATCGGCCACGGTTTGCAGCCAACCAAATTTCCCCCCCACCCGAGTAGGACCGAGACGATCTTGCATTCGACCGGCCACTTTCCGTTCCAGCCAGATGAAAAACAACGAAGAGAGGGCAATAAACGTTACAAAGATGCCCGCTAAAGCAACGGCAGCAGCTAGGGCATCGAAAGGAGGGTCCAGAAAAGAAAAGAGTTCCTTCACGAGAACAACTCAACTACGGGGAGAGCAACCTAACCCCTGTTCTATGAACTCGGTTTTCAGGGAGAATAGCCAAATGTACTTTCCCTCAGGGATCGGTCACAAAAAAAGAGGAGGTCTTTCGACCCCCTCTTGTTGAGCGTTGTCCTAAATTCCGACCCCGATTCGCTTAGTCTTGTTCGGGAATTGTACCGGTTTGACGTTCCTCTTCTTCTCGGTTGATGAGAATGCGAGGCGTCACCATAATCATGATGTTCTGACCATCTCGACCGTAACCGACGTTCTTGAACAAGCGGTTCAGGTAAGGAATCTTGCTAATGACCGGCGGGCCGTATTCGTTACGTCCTTCGCTCATGAACTTCATCCCACCCATCACTACGGTACCACCGTCCGGCACAACCACCGTGGTGTTCACTTGGATGGTTTCCGGCGTCGGCTGTTGGATGTATTGGGTCAACACCACAGGAGGACCAGCAATCACACCACCCGGACCGTTTTGGATGACCCCTTGCAACGGAATGTTGATCGGGAACAACACGGTCGATTGTCGCAGCTGTGTTTGGGCGAAGTTAATGGTCATTCGCACGAAGCGACGATCGGCGGAGACGATCGGCAATACCGAAATCGGCATGCCTTGAATCGGCAGACCTGTCACCACAGGTTGAACGGCCACCACTCCGTTAGGCATCACTTGGACATCGATACTGGTCACGAACAATTGAACCGAGGTGACCATAGTCGAACCTAAGGTTCCGTTGAACGTGGTGATCCGTGGGGCTTGCAACACGGCATTTCGGGTATCCCCTTGGGCGGCTTCTAAGAACATTTGCACTTGCAAATCGCTCAAGAAGGCCAAACCTAACGATAATCCCCCACCGAGGTTACCCAAGTAGTTGCCATAAGGAGGAATCGTTGCACCGAAGCTGGTGGCCCGAATCGGCAGGTTCAAGTCCGAGGTGGGGAAGCCCGGAGCCCCCAGACCCACGACGTTGCCGCGAATGTTTCGGTTATCCAGCGGAACACCCTGACGACCATCGGAATAGGTGACCGGCTGAGCGCCTGGTCGCACCGAGCTACCCGTCGGAATCGTCATGTTAAAGTCCAAACCGATCCGCTCGAAGAAGCTCTCGCTGAGGCTGACCATCTTGATTTCAACCGTCACTTCGAGGTCTTGCAGACGACGGAGCGATTCCAACAATTGTTCGACCTCTTCAATCACCTGAGGCGATTGGTTGATGACCAAAGCGAGACCCAACGGGTAATACTCGATGGTTCCTTCGCCTCCCATCGCTGCCCAAGAATCGGGTCGGATGGTTTGGGTGATTAAGCGGATCAATTCTTTCTCAAGCGTTCCACCGTGTTTGGCACCTTGCACCGGTCCCGGAACGGGGAAGCCACCCGAAGAACCGCTGACGTTTGAGGACAACCGACCCCCCGGAAGGTTAGAAGGTGTCCCTGTGGCATCGCCATTACCTAAGCCCATGAAGGGTTCATAAGGCCCGACGTTGTTGTTGTTGCGATTCTGATTCGAGGTAATCAAACCAGGAATTGGCGGGTTCGGATTCGCATGGGGAACGGGGATGATCAGATCGCCCACGGGAATGGTCCGAGTTTCGTTGCGCCCTTGGGCCCCTTTCATCGTGGTGAAGTGAATCGCTTCATCTTTGATGATATAGGTGAGGCCGGCTTGATGAGCGATGGTTCGTAATCCTGCCCCCAAGGTAATGTTCCGCAGTTGCACATGGACCGGCGTTTTCGGATCAATCTGGGCGGCCTTGAGTGCGGGCAGGTCCAACATAAAGTTGATGCTGGTGACCGTTCGCAGATGGTCCACCACATCTTCAAGCGACTGACCTTTGAAGCTCAGACTTTCGACGTTGGAACTCATCTTCGATTCGATTTCTTTTTCCTTTTCGGAACGAACTCGACCGGAACGAATGCCATGCTCGTAGGTTTCACGTTGTTTGATCTGTTCCCGATACGATTTACTAGGGCTAATCTTCAACGGGTCGCGACCGGACACGCTATCCGTAGTGGCTTCAAAAACCTCGTGCCCCATTTGGTAGAAGTTTCGTTCTTGGCGTTTCTTCATGTCCTGCCAAGCCGTCGAACGCATTTTGGTCTCGAAGATTTGGAAGGCAGCGTTCACGCTCGGATCATCGGGAGCCAATTGCTGGGCTTGTTGCACTTGGGCGAAAGCCTCTTTGTGCTTGTGTTCGTCCATGAGGCGGCCGGCCGCTAACATGAGCTTGCGGACTTCCTCTTGCTTTTGTTGTTTCACCAAGGCTTCTTGGGTCATTTCTGCCTTGAATTGGCGTGTGCGACGGGCCTCGGCTGCCAAGAAGTCGGTTTGGTGTTTGAGGATTCGGAGCTTATCCAAACGGGCTTCGATCGGACGAGTCAACAAGGCCTGTTTGGTCGCATCCAAGTTCGAGTTTTTCACACGATTGACGAAGTTTTCCAAGTCCATCAAGGCCGCATCGGTTTCCCCGCGACCGAAGCGAGCGGTGGCTTCGCTTTCGATCTTCAGAGCTTCGGTACGAAGTTTTTGGAATTCGACCTGATGGATGGTTTCTTGTTGTTTCAGGAAGCTATCGGCTCCCACCTTCGGAGTCGGGGCTTCGACCATACCCGTGCTCGGTTTCTCGAAAGGAGGTCGCATGGGTGGTTTGGTCGGATCGGACTTCGGTTCCAAATCCCCCGGAAGTTTGGGAGGATCGTTACTGGCCACCGACGAACCCACAGGGTCGAGCCGATTATTGGCTTCGGTCATGTACCGAGTCAACTCGTTCTTCAGATCGAGAGGGAGGTAACGCGGATTGATCTGGCCGAAGATCGCAAGGGCTTGTTTGTAGTTGCGGTTGTTAAACTCGGTGACACCATTTTGGAAAGCCCGTTTCGCGGTTTGCTCCCGCATGGTGGCTTCTTCGAGTTCGATTGTGCGGAGCAAAGCGGCGGCTTCGTCTTTCGCATTGGAATTCATGCTGATGATGTCGATGGCCATTTTCTTGGCGGTTTCGAGCTTGCCAGCCGTGAATTCAATTCGCGCTTGCTCCAGCAACAGGGCACCTCGATCGGGCTTCCCAGAAGGAGGAAGGGGATCGACAGGGCCTTCGGGTTCTTTCGCACCGACGGTTTTAATGGGATCATCCACCGGAGGAAGGGTCGGGTAACCCCCTTTGGCAATGTCCTCGGCTTTCTTCATATTGGAACGAACCACCATCAGGCGGTCATCCAACGGTTTGGTATCCAACTCAAACTGTTTGGCGAGGTTGACTGCCACAATCAGCTTGGCTTCCGCTTCGATCCAATGACCTTCAGTTGACTGTTTATGTGCTTCTGCTGCGATCCCGTTCAGACGTTTCTTGACTTGGATCATCAAGTTTCGGTGCATCGTTTCGGGGGATTCTTCGTCCACATCGTAATGGGCACCCAAACGATGAGCCTCGATCAGTTTGGCACGAGCTTCGACGAACTTACCGCTCAGTTGCAATTGAGAGGCTTCCTGACACATCAGGTCCGCTTGTCGGCGAAGTTCTGCGGGAGAAACCCGAGACCCCGATTCATTTTTGACCGGTTTAATCACCAACGACGGGTCCACGTCCGCAGGGGTATTGGGCTTGTCGGTCGGTTTCTTGGCGGTTTCACTCGGTTTGGATTCAGACGGTTTAGAATCCGTGAGTTTGGTGGTCGTCGGTTTGTTCGTGGTGGGTTTGTTGGTAGCCACCGTGGCCGTTGGCAGCTTCTCCTTCTCTCGGATCGTTTTCACGTCGGCCAGAATTTTTTGGGGGCGATCCCCGAAATCTAAAAGCCCGACCTCTCCATACAACGGTAGGGCCTTACGGGCCTTTTCTTCGGCTTGGGCCACGTTGTTGGCTCGTTCCGTCGCATTTTTGGCTTTGGCTTCGAGCAGCAGGCGTGCTTCACCGGTCAAGCGTTCAGCTTCGATGCGGTTTTGTCGGGCACGGCTGGCCTGAATCTCTTTGAGAAGCGAAGCAGGAGTGCTCTCAAAAATACCCCAACGAACCGATCCCTGATTGGCTTGCGCTCGTGTGGCTAAATCCTGTGCTTTGTCGAGGTCCCCCTTTTCGTAGGCTTTTTTCGCCATCTCTAAAAGGGTTCGAGCATCGCTTGGTAACTTGTCCCCAGAGGATTCTTTCCCTTTCGACGAGGAACCCCCTTCCTCTTTCCAAAAGGGTTTACTGTCGTTGGGGACTTTCGGAACCGCGTCGGTTGTTGAACTCCGACTGGGCTTTTCCCCTTTGATGCTAGGAATATCGTCACCGGAAATGATGACGGGTGGAGCCTTATCTTGCGACAATGCGCTTGCTCCGTTGAAGAAAATGGTTCCGGCGAACCAGCACCCCGGAAGGAGGGCCAGCCCAAATACATAACGCCGGAAGCCTCTCACGTTAAATGGAAACACCCCGGATCTCCTTACCCCCAACTCTACGGGGAGATAGAACAACTTTGTTTTCCCCCGAAAACATCGTTGCTCTGTAAGCCTTTGACGGCCCCCCAAAAGCTGGGGAACTCGCGCACAATCCTTGAATCGCTGAGCGGATAACCCCCAATTGATTTTCAGTCAAGCGAATTTGTCGCAAAATCCCGAGAGATTTCGCAGAAATTCAATTTCGATGCCTACCCAATTCACCTGCGAAACCTAGTTATTCGTCTTTTCTCCAGCTTCTCTTTCTCGGTGGGAGTGTTCCCAAATTACCCCAACACCTTGCTAATCATCCGAGCTTTTCTTTCTTCCGTAAACTCTCACGTAGGCTTCACAGACATTTCACTTCAAGGCCCGAATCATTTGTTATGTTTCACTAGATGAATTCGGAGACAAACGTGTTCGATGCGATCATCATTTCAGACCTGCACCTCGGCAGTGATAATTGCCAAGCCAAAGCATTGACCCATTTCTTGCAGAACATTCATGAGGGGATGCCGCTGACGGCCAAACTCATTCTGAATGGGGATGTTTTCGATTCGATCGACTTTCGTCGGTTGAACAAACATCACTGGAAGGTTCTGTCGTTGCTCCGAAAGATGTCCGACACGATTGAGATTATCTGGATCAATGGCAATCACGATGGTCCTGCCGAGATTGTCTCTCACCTGTTGGGAGTCGAGGTTCAGGACGAATTGATCTTGGAATCGGGGGGTCGGAAAATTCTGTTTCATCATGGGCACCGCTTTGATGAATTTATCGACAATCACCCGATCATCACCGCCATTGCCGATGCCACCTATCGGCTGTTGCAAAAGGTAGACAAATCGCATCATTTTGCCAAATTAGCCAAGCGAAAGAGCAAGACCTTCCTTCGATGTGCCGCAAAGATCGAAACCCGATCGATCGAGTATGCTCGGAAAAAGGGGTGCGATGCGGTTTGTTGTGGTCACACGCATCATGCGGTGGCCAACAATACGGGGCCCACCGCCTATTTCAATAGCGGCTGCTGGACGGAACGCCCCTGCCATTATCTGACGGTGCTCAACGGAGTCATCGAATTAGAAGAATTTGCCCCCTCCCTCGAAGTCATTCATCAGAGTTAAATTCATTTCTCTCTCAATTTTTCTGACAGGTTCAGTTTTCTGACTGCCTTTATATGATAAGGGTTCCTTTTGCTATTTTAATAAGAAAGAACTTATTTCTGAGAGAATTTCCATGTCAGATTTGTTGTGTTCACATCCATCACGAGAACAACTTCAATTTTTTAGACAGGGCATTATTCACGATCCAAATGAAATGGATAATATCTCACGGCATCTAGATGAGTGTAGCGAGTGTTTGAACACACTAGAACAATTAGAGGCAGACACTTTCGAGAACTTGATTCATCAAGCGTATGATCGAGCCACTCAAGAGAACGGATTGGATTTATCGTTTTTGGAACCAGCCGAATCCCCATTAGAATTGGGAAGGATAGGGCAATATCGCATCTTAAAAATTCTTGGTCAGGGCGGTATGGGAATGGTTCTTCAGGCGGAAGATATTGCGTTGGATCGATATGTTGCCCAGAAAGTCATTCGATTTGAGTCTGCTCAAAAACCAGAGGCACGAGAACGATTTTTTCGTGAGGCGAAATTGGCAGCGTCCATCCAAGATGATCACATCGTTCCGATCTATCATGCTGGCGAAGCCAATGGAGTTCCTTTCATGGTCATGCCATGGCTTCAAGGAGAAAGTCTTGCGGACCGGATGAAACGGGTCGATGTTTTCCCAGTCCCAGAAATTCTAAGGATAGGCCAACAGATAGCAAAAGGATTAGCGGTCGCCCATGAGGCAGGGTTGATTCATCGGGATATTCAGCCCTCGAATTTGTGGTTAGAGGTCAAACAAGGTGACCGAATTAAAATTCTTGACTTTGGTTTGGCCAAATGTTGGATAAAGAAAAAAAACAACTCACTCAATCGGGTATCATTTTGGGAACACCTGCCTACATGTCACCCGAACAGGCACAGGCAAAACCGGTGGGCCCTGCCTGCGATCTTTTCTCGCTGGGTGTAATTCTTTATCGGCTAGCTACGGGGCGCATGCCGTTTGAAGGAGATCAGGTGACGAGTTTACTTGTCGCAGTGGTGACTCATAATCCTGTTGCTCCCCACAAAATCAATCCCGAAATACCAGAAAATTTATCGGAGTTTATTATGCAACTACTCGCTAAAGATGAAACAAAACGTCCACAATCGGCACGATATGTTGCCGAAAAACTTGACCAACTGGCTAGGAATTTCACAAAACTATCCCAATCAACACGTAAAAAAATAAAGCTAGGTGTTATCCCAACTGTTGCTTTGATGGGGATGATGGTGATTATTCTTCTTGCAGCTTCAGTCTTTTATTTCCAAACCCCAAAAGGCACTGTTCGAGTCGAGATAAATGATGACAGCTTAGAAGCAACCCTTACAAAAACTGGTACTGTGATAAAAGGAGCTGACAAATCTGCGGAAATTCGTGTAGAAACGGGTGAACAGACCTTGAAAATTAAACGCGGGGACTTTGAATTTGAAACAGAGAAATTTCTTCTTCGGAAAGGAGAGAATATAACTTTGCGTGTCGAGCTTTTGCCTGGAAAGGTACAAATCACTCGAGATGGACAAATTCTTAACGAACAAGAGCTTCCAAAAAAAACTTTGGATGTTACCAAAACCAACACTCCAAAGTGGGTAAATCCCAAAAAGGATGTGATAGATGAAGAAATAGACTACGATCAAAAGGTAGCAGATTGGGCAACAAAGATTGGTGCCAAATTTGAAATTGACCCTGTGGCTAGTATGAAAAAAAAATTGGATATAAATTCAACAAAAAAATTTCCCATAATAAGTCTTTCATTTCCAGAAAATGTCAAAATAAACGATTCTGACTTAGAAATACTTAAGCACTGCCAATCTCTGAGGGCTATAGCTTTTATATCTTCATCAATTACAGATGAGGGGATTAATCATCTTAAAGAATGTAAATCACTTTCACATCTCCACATTGACGGAGTTAAACTCACATCTCGGGGATTAGAAAATTTATCAAAACTTTCAAATCTATATGCACTTAGCTTGATTAATATACCAATCGGGAATCAAGGACTCACCGAGCTAACAAAACTAACTTCCTTGAAAAATTTATCGATTCATAATGGTGAAATCACTGATAAAGGATTGGAGTCGATTGCTCAACTGAGAGAATTAGAAAAGTTGGATATCTCGTTCAATCCAATTACCGACGAGGGTATACGCCACCTGTTTGATATGACTCAATTGAAAACCCTGCTGATCAGAGAGACAAAAGTCTCCTCTAAAGGTATTTCTGATCTCAAAACAGCACTTCTAAAATGTACGGTGATTAAAACCACAAACGATCATTTTGCAGCTTTATCTGTACTAAGA
>CAZFDX010000463.1:0-5547 GCA_964518325.1 uncultured Alcaligenaceae bacterium
TGTATCGTGGTAATGAGAAGTACTACTATGTCTTCGATGATTCGAGTCGAGAAGCATTGATTGAAGTGATTCGCGCCCAAGCATCGACTCCCAAAATATCTTTATCATGGTTCGATGCCGCTGTTTTGACCGAACGAGCACGGGTCCCAAGTAAGCAGACCAGTCCGCAGGAATCGTAATCACGGAAGAAGAGGGGAGAATAATCGAGTTTGTTTGCAGCAATCGTCTAGCATCTTAAGAGATAACCCATATGCGTCAGGCATTGGCCGAGTATCTGAGTCACCTCGGCTTAGAAAAAAATTCATCCGCCCATACGGTCAAATCCTACCGAGAAGACCTTTCTCAAGCGATTGAATTTTTTGAATCCAAATTAGGTGCGGACCCGAAACCCGAGCAACTCAACACGCGCACACTTCGTGCTTTTATGGCATGGCTGCATGAGCAAGGTTATGCTCGGACAACGATCTCTCGCAGAATTGCTGCGGTGCGATCTTGGTGCCGATTCCTCTGCCGTCGGGGTATCCTCTCCACCAATCCTGCCGAGGGTTTACGAGGCCCCCGATTGGAACGCAAACTCCCTCACTTCCTTAGCAAAGAAGAAATCTCGCAGCTACTTGCTTCTCCCGATGAGACGCAGCCTCTCGGACTCCGAGACCGCGCGATTTTGGAAACGCTCTACTCTGCGGGGTTGCGAGTGAGTGAATTGGTCGGACTTAACTGCACGGATGTCGATCTCGCGGAAGGAATCGCCACCGTTCGTGGAAAAGGGAAAAAGGAACGCTTGGCGTTGCTGGGTCCTGCGGCGTGTAGCGCGATCCAGCGTTGGCTTCCCTCACGCGAACAAATTTTGGCGGAATCGGGCAAAAGCAACGATGCGATTTTTCTGAATCGATCTGCGACCCGACTTTCTACTCGAAGTGTCGGACGGCTCCTTGTGAAATATCTGAAAAAAACGGGGCTTGATCCACGCACCACGCCCCACACTCTTCGTCACACCTTCGCAACGCATATGCTCGATGCGGGGGCTGATATTCGTGGGGTTCAGGAATTGCTTGGTCACAAAAATTTGACCACAACCCAAATATACACACACGTTTCCACTCAACGTCTTCAGGAGACCTATCGGAAGGCCCATCCACGAGCGTAATCCGAGCTTTCCTGAATTGTTCGCCCTTGCTACTGAGAATTTGCATGACCTGTCGATCGACTGTTTTTCTTCTGACCATTTCCTCCCTAATCGGGTTGACGCCTGTGCCAATCCATGCCGAGGAGTTATTGAAAATCTCGGATAAAGCTCTTCCGAAAGTGGAATGGCAAACCGACTACGATACTGCCCGTAAACTCTCAAAAGATTCCGGAAAAATGATCTTCTTGGTTTTCTCAACTCAAGAATGTGTCTATTGTCGGAAACTCGAAGCCACCTCATTCAAAGACCCGCAAGTGGCCAAAATGCTTTCGGATGATTTCATCCCGTTGAAGGTCGATGGGAACGCTTCTCCCAATTTAGCAAAGGCCCTGCGGATCAAACTTTATCCTTCGATCGTGATGGCGGCACCGGATGGAAAGATCATTGGTTTTCTCGAAGGGTATATGGAACCAGACAGGCTCAGCGACCTGATGACACGGGGTTTAGCTATGCTCACCCCTGATGGAATCGCTCGCGATTTTGAGGAAGCTAATAAAGCCCTAAGTCGGGGGGATTATGCCAAGGCTATTCCCATGCTGCAGGCAGTTTTGGAAGATGGCAAATTGCGTCCGGTACAAATTCGTGCCAAGCAATTGCTTGATGAAATTGAACAACAAGCTGCCAACAAGTTAGTGCTGGCCAAAGAACTGCAAGATAAAAAGAAAACAGCCGAGGCCTTTGAAGTGGTGACCGAATTGCTTGCTCGCTATCCCAATACGGGAGCAGCAAAGGAAGGGGCCAAATTCCTCTCGCGGATCGGGGATCATCCGGAATTGCAACTCAGTCAGCGGAATCAAAGGGCCCGCGACCTGTTGGCCCAAGCGAAAGAGGCACTCAAGGCCGAGAAATATCACACCTGTTTAGAACTGGCTGAACTGCTGGAACGATCCTATGCCGATACCGAGGCAGGACGACAAGGGGCCATTTTAGCCGATGAAATTCGCAATAATCCAGAGCGAATGACCCGAGCTTGTAATGCGGTGAATGAGCGATTGGCTTCCATGTATTTGGTTCTAGCAGAAACCTATTTGAAAAAAGGCGACAAGGAGACCGCCACGGTATACCTACTGCGAGCAACCTCGGTCGCCCCCGGTAGTAGCGCTGCTAGTGATGCCTCGGTCCGACTCACTTCCATTACGGGAAAAACACCGGCTGTTTCGACAGGATTCACCAAACCCGAAAAATGATCGATCGACAAAATTCACCATGCCCAAAATCGTAGAGCGATTTGTTATCGTTTGAATCGATTCCAAATCCGCCGGAAGAAATTTTTGGGACCGAGTTTTCGCCCCTCAGATGGGCAGGTCATCGATTCCCAGTTAGGATTGCCGCTAAACCATTCCAATCGTTGAAGCACTTCAACCATCCCTTGCGGGCGATCGTTCGGCGATTTCGCCATCATCTGGTGAATCAATTGACAAAGAGGTTTCGGGATACTGGGATTACACAAGGAAACAGGGGCCGCCGTTTCTTCTTGATGGGCGAGAATTTTTTGGGTGACACTCCCTTGAAAAGGAGCATGCCCCGAAAGCATCCTGTAAATCATCCCCCCAAGGCTATAAATATCGGCACGATGATCGACCGATTTGGGTTGGGTAATTAGTTCCGGTGCGGCATAATCGGGGGTACAAAGAATCTCCCCAGAAGAACTTTGAGAAGCGTCCTGTTGTTTCACTTCTTGAGTGAAGCAGGCCAAACCCATATCCAGAATTTTGATTTCGCCGTTAGTTCCCAACATAACGTTCGAGGGTTTAATATCCCGATGGATCACCCCTTTTGAGTGGGCGTGCAATAACCCCTGCCCAACGGCCAAAGCGATATTGCAAGCCTGTGGCACTTCGAGAGAATAATGCTCTTCAAGGTAATTCTGCAGATTAACCCCTGGAACATATTCCATGATGAGGTAGTGGGTCTCTTCTTCAACGTTAATATCAAAGATACGGACGATATTAGGATGATTCAAAGCAGCGGTTGTTTGGGCTTCTTGGTAAAATCGTTTCACGGCCTCGGGATCGTGGGCCGATTGCTCGTGTAAGAATTTAATGGCAACAAGGCGTTTGATTTCTTGGTGCTCGGCCAGATAAACGCGACCCATACCCCCTTCGCCTAGCAGATGTTTAATCACATAGGGGCCAAAGGTCTTTCTTCGTAATTTCGTCTGAGCTTCGTGTATCTCATCCGAAAAAGTGATTTCTTCTTCCAAGTCGGCAGGGGTGCGTATTTCGACCTGAGCAGATTGTTTCTGCTGGTGTTGAAATCGCATGCGTGCCCCAAAATTCATAGTCGATTCATTCTCAGGTTTAATGATTCCAAAAACTAGAACAACTTTGATAAGAAAAACAGATTTTTTGAAGCAACGCCGCCAATTATTCTCTCAGAATATCCAGAGTTTTACCTAAAAAGTAAACCTGCCAAATTTGAGGGGATTTTCTAAACCATGAATGTTCGCCCAGAATAAAAATTCGTGCTTTATGAAACGACTCCTCTCTCTTGGATGTCTCTTGTTAGGGCTTCCCCTACTCGCAGACGATCCCAAAGGTCCCAGCTATTGGGTCTACTTTGGTACCTACACCAATGGTAAAAACAGCAAAGGGATTTATCGCTCGGAATTCAACTCAACCACCGGTGAACTGAGTCAACCGGTGTTGGCTGCCGAGGTAAGTAATCCCTCTTTTCTGGCAATTCACCCCAAAGCCACCCACCTCTTTGCTGTGGGGGAAGGAGCTGGCCCCAAAGGTTCAAAAGGGGGGGGGGTATATTCGTTCACTCTCGATACGAAAACAGGGGAATTGAAAGCAATCAACGCTGAAGATTCCATCGGCTCTGGTCCCTGCCACCTGACCACAGACGGGAAATATGTTCTCGTTGCCAATTATGGCGGTGGCAGCACAACGGTCATCCCAATTGGGGAAGGGGGCAAACTCAACCCGTCATCCTGCTTTATTCAACACAAAGGTTCCAGCATCAACAAATCGCGTCAGGAAGGGCCTCATGCTCACTCCGTTAACCTCGATCGAACCGGCAAGTATGCTTATGTGGCCGATTTGGGGCTGGATAAAATTCTCATTTACAAGTACGATGCCGACAAAGGGACGATCATACCGAACGATCCCCCTTATGTCGAAGTCAAAGGGGGGGCCGGTCCGCGTCACTTTGCCTTCCATCCTACTCGGGACTTGGCTTTCGCTTGTGGGGAAATGGACTCGACCTTGATTGCCTTTAAGCATGACCCGAAAGATGGTTCGCTCAAAATCATCAATACCCAATCCACTTTACCGGATGGAAAACCGGTCCCCGGAAATTCCACTGCGGAAGTAGTCGTCCACCCGAATGGTAAATTTGTTTACGTCTCGAATCGGGGTCACAACAGCATTGCTTCGTTTTCGATTGATGAGAAGACTGGTGAAGTGAAACACCTCGGCAATCGAGGGGAAGGCGTCAAAGTGCCGCGTAACTTCAACATCGATCCCACAGGGAAATGGATGATTGTGGCCAATCAGACCGGAAACGATGCGATCGTTTATAAGATCGACACCCAAACGGGTCAACTCACCCCGACGAAAAACCGCGTTGAAGTGGGGGCACCGGTCTGTGTGAAATTTGTTGAGAAGAAATAGTCGTGAAGAAATAACGTGTGATTATTCAATTTTCCAATCGATTTGGGGTAAATCTCCCCCTGTGGGTTTGATCTCGATCGGTGTTCCAAATCGTCCTAAAGCTCCACCAAAGAATCCCCCTTCCGGATGGAAATAAACGATCCGGTATTTTCCGGGAGGAAGGTCTTTGATGGTGAATTCCCCATTTTTATCGGTCACGGCATAATAAGGGGTATCGACCACCTTCAGGTAGGCTTTCATCCAAGGATGGATCGTACAACCGATGGTAATCACATTGCGTTCTGCCACCAAAGCGGGAACTTCTTTTTGACCTCCCGGCGCGAGAAGGGGATTGAATTCCCCGTTATTGGCCGAGGTCCACTGTGCGTTGTGGGGAATCGGGGCGCTATTTTTGATTACAACGGGTTGCCCCACACGACCTACGGCCACATGCGGAATGTATCGGCAGCAGGGTTGATCGAACACGACGGGTTCTTTGGGGGGGGCTTTGAGTTGCGCCGGAATCTTCGCAGGATCGAAAACCAATTCCACTTTGGCGCGGGCTTTGTCTTTGGCGATGATCGCGGCTTGTTCGGCAGTGGGTTCGGCCACGATATAAACGATCACGTCACGGATGCCCCGTGTTTTGGGATCGACCACCCAATTTACGGTATTGGGGTCCAGATCCTTCGCACAAACCTCTCGATCCTTATCAAACACAAGAGGGGTTCGCTTGGGGACCTTGACACCTTTGTCAACAACCAC
>CAZFDX010000464.1:0-1778 GCA_964518325.1 uncultured Alcaligenaceae bacterium
CCTCGGGTAAATGCGAATTCTATTCCGAACGGGAGAAACTCGCAGGTCGGGACCCGTTACCTTTTTATCAACCCCCTCATGAAGACCCACAAACCAAACCCGAATTAGCAGCGAAATATCCTTTACAAATGGTTTGCCCCCCCCCTTCGCAATTTCTCAATTCGATGTTTGTTGAATTAGATTCCCTACGCAATAAACTCGGTTCCCCCACGCTTGAAATCCATCCCATCGATGCCGCAAAGCGGGGAATTTCCGATGGGGACTGGGTCCGAATTTTCAACGATCGGGGGGAATTTGAAGCCAAGGCCAAAGTGCGAGAAAGTGTTTCTGCGGGGGTGGTGGTGACGTTAGGCGTGTGGTCGCAACGGCTTTTAGGCAAACCGAATTGCAATGCGACCACTTCCACCGCCATTACCGACCTCGGAGGGGGGGGGACATTTTTCGATAATCTCGTTCAAGTGGAACCGATTTAACAACACTTAACTAGACACACCCGAGGGTTTGACAATCCCGACCGATGCAATTAATCGATCCAGCCTGAGAACCAGATGATGCGTTTCTGGCGTTTCCGCATTCATCCAAAGACGATGGATCGAGTTCAATAGGATGGGATCGTTTCGAAAAATCCTTCGGTAGTACATCGTTGCCATTGCCCCCCCCTCGAATAAGGCTCTTTCTGCCTGAAGGATTTGCTCGGGGGTCACACTCCCTGCATGAATCGATTGACACAGATTCCACGCAATCTGCTCGTAATCTGGTTTCTCGAACGTCTCGGAAACATCGACTTCCGGTAGGGTTTCTCGTGCTGCAACCGAATCCATGTCGGCCAAGGTCGGCGGGGCTACTGGTTCGATCACCGGCGGCTCGATGTCCTGATCCATTTCTGCCCGAGGCGAGACGACCGCTCCCGATTCGATCACCGAAGGTTTGCTGTCGCTGACTTCCGCGAGGGAGGGGAATTCGTTTTCCAAATGAGCGAAAGAGGGAAACACTGGTAACGACTCGGAAGATTCTCTCGACAACGGTTCTGCCTGTAACGGGTTGGGCACATTCGGTGAGAAGGAACGGGGCACACTCGGTAAGGTCGATTCGGGGGGGGGGGACGATTCAACCGATGAGGCCGAGAGAACAGGAATGGCAACAACACCGGATACGAACCAAAAGAGCAATCCCACAATCCCCAGACCGACTCCCCAACGGAAGGGCCACAACGTCCAAAGGGGTGGTTTCCAATCGAGCGTGACTATTAGAGGTTCCCCATCAACGAGTTTTGCTACCACTTCGGGGGGGGGGAAGCATTGAAAGATCGCTGTGATTAACGGATCAATCCCCGACGACTTCACTTGATCTTTGAAGGTCGCATGAAATCGAAACGGGGCAGCGTTTGGTTCGGTGCTTGCTAACAGGGCTACCCGATCCCCCACTTCGAGAGCATCGATTTGTTTTTCGGGCAATCGGACCTGACAGACCAGACCTTGCTCTCCACAGAGTACCAATAAGGGGCCTCGAAGTTTGGGAGTATCTTGGCTGGGGTTTTTGTAAATTACCCGACCATTAAACGGCGCCACAATTTCACGCGATTGCTCTAAACTCGTCAGGGTCTCGCGAGCGCCATCAAGTTCCCGTTTTGCTTGAACAACCGCTAAGGCATGAAGACGTTGGGCACGGGGAAGATCGGCTTCCAATGCTTTTTTGGCAGCGATTTCCTCTGCGCGGGCTTGGATCAAGTCTTGTTGGATTTGGGCAAATTCCTTCGGGATTTGTGTGGTATCTGTCAG
>CAZFDX010000465.1:0-11739 GCA_964518325.1 uncultured Alcaligenaceae bacterium
CCCTCCCGAACTCCTAATTTACATCACCAGTCGATTTTCGGCCCTGTTCGCGTTCCGATTCGACAAAATATCGCGCTTGACCGACTCACGAGCGATTCCTTTAACTCACCAGTCGATTTGAAAGTCACACAAGAAAACTAGGCCAATTGTCACTGCGACGAGATGAGATTATTGACGAGACCTGAATCGTTTGGGCGTGAATTTATTCCGAGATCGTATAAATTTTGCTTCGTCTTAGTTCTGATAATTATCAAGAAGATTTTTATCGCTTTTTGCTTGAGAAGGTTCACACTTCATACTAAGAGATAATTAAACTCCACTCCGCCCTTATTTCATGTCATTGGATGAGGAAGTAATGGCTACCCCCCCACGAACGGCTCATGAGTTCCAGCAATTATTGCTGATGAGTGAGTTGCTTTCGGATAAGCCAGAGAGCCTGCCGTTGGAACTCCATCCCGACGGGTTTCCTGATGCTCTCAGCTATGCCAAGAAGCTCATCGAACACCAATGGTTAACCACCTTCCAAGCTCGGTTGTTGTTGAATGGCAAATGGCGAAACTTCTTCTTGGCCAACAAATATAAGGTTATGGAACACATCGGCTCGGGGGCGATGGGACAAGTCTTTCTGTGCGAACATCGCTTTATGAAGCGTTTGGTGGCCATCAAGATTCTGAACCTCGAAATGCTACGGCTGGATGGTTTGAATCGGTTCCGCATGGAAGCCCAAGCGATTGCCCAGTTAGACCATCCTAATATCGTGCGGGCCTACGATCTTGATTCTCATGATGAAGTTCATTTCCTCGTCATGGAATATATCGATGGGGCCTCTCTCGATGCCATCGTTCAGCATGGGGGGAAACTTTCGGTACCCCGCACCGTTCATCTGCTTACGCAAGCGGCCGATGGCCTGCTCCACGCGCACGAGTCGGGGATTATTCATCGCGATGTGAAGCCAAGCAACCTGATGTTGGATTACAACGGAAGACTCAAAATTCTGGACCTCGGCTTGGCCCGTCATCTACATCAACCGGAAACACACTCTACGGGTAGTTCCGCTCACCAAGATCATCGGATCATTGGAACGGCCGACTACCTTGCCCCCGAACAAGCCCGTGATAGCGAAGTCACCGAATCGGCCGATATTTATTCCTTAGGTGCCGTGGCCCATTTCTTATTAGCGGGCGCCCCCCCTTTCGCGGGAGGATCGGTGA
This sequence comes from uncultured Alcaligenaceae bacterium, assembly GCA_964518325.1. Taxonomy (GTDB): domain Bacteria; phylum Planctomycetota; class Planctomycetia; order Gemmatales; family Gemmataceae; genus SKW135. The sequence continues at coordinate 1,212 of CAZFDX010000465.1, forward strand.
CGCAAAAATTGCTCCGGCATCAGCGAGAAGCTCCCGTGAGATTAGACGTTCTTCGACCGGATGTCCCCGCTAAACTCGCGAAAGTGATTGCCAGAATGTTGAGCAAATCGGCCGATCTCCGCCAAGAATCTATGGCGGAAGTTTTGGACGATTTGTCTCCTTGGCTTCAGCGACTTCCCCCCCCCTACCCCGAAGAGTTTCCTCCCACTCGAATGAGCTTGCACTGCAAGTCGGATACAAAACTGCGCCGCAGTACCACGACTTCGCTCTCCAAGATCACCCGAGCGAAAATTCAAACCGCTCTTCATGAAGATGCCCTTCCAACGGGCCAATAACTTAGAAATGATTTGGGGCCAAGTTCACAAATCATCACATGGAATGAACTCAATGGGATCAAACCTCTCGCTTATTGGCTCGACAGAATTTGGTTATTTACTTGCCCAAATGACGAGATTCCCCGCCAATTTTTGGGTATGAGGCAACTTCAAAATAAGCCGATCGAGGCGAGCCAAACCTTTCAGTACCGTCATTTTCTGTGTGAGCCGATCCACACGAGCGAAAAGCCGAAAGGCCTTGGATTGATAGCGAGGGAAATGTCGGGCAACCAAAGCCAATTCTTGCTGGCGAAACGGTTGCTCATCGTCCGTGGCTTCGACCGCCACAGGGATTTGTCGGCGAAAGCTCTTCAACCAACGCGCATAAGCCAAGGGTTCTCTTGCAATGAACAACCCTTGGGGTTTCAATGCCTGTTTTACTTTCTGTAAAATCGAATCTAAAGAATCCACGAGATGATGTAACACCAGATCGCACCAAATCACATCGTAGCAGTTTTCACCAAAGGAATCACACTCGACCACATTTTTGACCTGAAAATCGATTGGAATGCCCGTGAGAGCAGCCCGTTGTTTGGCCACTTCGATCGATTTGGGAGATAAATCCCATGCGGTTACGTCGGCCCCACAGTAGGCTAGCTGAATGGAACAAACCCCCTCGCCGCAACCAATTTCGAGAACCCGCTTTCCTGCAAGAGGGGCAGCTAGCGAAAACATGAACTCTTTTCCAAAGAGTTGCGGGTTCTTCGGTTGACGATACCGTTCCAACTGCATTCTTTCGATGGGCTTTATCTGAGTTTGGGCCGCCACACGATCAAAAAATGCCTGCTCTTTGACATAATCCGTTGCCATGTTGGTGCATCCTACAGAGGTTCATCCTTTCCCCCCTGAGAATAATCGATGCCGAGAATTTTGACAAGGCAGAACGGAAATGCTGCAAAGACTACCCAAAAGAGCCAACTCAACCAATTAACATTCTAAAATATGATTAATCATCTTATTTTAACTCCCTACTCATTTACAGTGGTTTCCTTTTTGCCCCCTTCTTGAAATGAAACGATTCAAGGGACTGAACCTCAGCGACAGGCACCACCTCACTATGAGAGAATCGGGAATAATGGGAATAACAGGCAATGGTTTTGTAACCGAATGGTTCTGCTGACATCGCTCTTTCAACCAAAAGAGTGTAACCCTGTTTGTGTATTGACCATTAGGATATAATCGCGCAGATTCTTCAATCGGAGTTTGACTCACGGGAGTGGTATGGAAGACGCTTGGAAGTTCATGGCCGGTGGCGCTGCACTCGGTTTTCTCGGGATTCTCACAGGGTTTTGGACACGGGTGAAAGGCTTAGTCTGGAGACTATTAAGCCTATTCATCCAACAAGTCGAAATCCCAACCGAGGAAGCCCATAATGCCCTCGTGGCCTACCTCATTGCCAACTACAAACGTTCCCGAACTTATGATCGGATGTACGGGGCATGGTATGCGCACCGCCGAGATGGACGATACGGCCTAATCTCTTACGAGCAGTTTGGCACAAGAAACATCATCTTTTGGCGAGGGTGGATTCCGTTTTATTATGGCAATGCCATCGAAGCCAAAGCGAAACAGAACAAACAAAACAACAATAACAATGACGACGTCACCAAAATTTACTCGACAATTACTTTTATTCGTGGGACCATTGATGTAGAACAAATTCTCTTGGCCGCCTGCGATAAGAGCAACCAACTCTCTTGGGAAAATGCCAACAGTGAAGAGCGGAATAAAAATCGATTTGTGATTCACTATATCCCAAAACGAGAGAAAGATGACAACAACCGGAACCATAGTTCCAACGGTCTTGCATGGTATCAACAAGGGTATTATCGCCTGCTCGGGGTCAAACCCGAGGAATTAGGAAAGGTGCATTTGCACGAGGGAAGCGCCCTAGAAAATTTGATCTTCCCCAAGCGAATTAAAGACCTGATCCAAGAGATCGAACTGTGGCGAAACAATCGGAAATGGTATCAAAGCAAGGGGATTCCTTGGAAGCGGGGTTGGCTGTTGTATGGCCCTCCCGGAACGGGAAAAACCGCTTTGGCTCGGGCCTTTGCCGAAGACTTGAATATGCCGATTTATGTCTTTAACTTGGCCGAGATGAACAACCACGAGTTGCTCAAAGCATGGAGCGATATGCAAGTCAACGTACCCTGTATTGCGTTGATTGAAGATATCGATAACGTCTTCCATGGTCGAGAAAACGTGGCCCGAAAAGCCGGTATGATGTCGATGTTAATGGCCAGCCGAGGCCGAGGTGGGAACGACGACAATGGGAAAAAGGATGAGGATTCGCCCCGTGATATGTTTGCTCCGTTAACCTTCGATTGCTTGTTGAATTGCCTCGATGGGGTGGAACGAACCGACGGGGTTTTTACCATCATCACCACCAACGATATTGATAAAATCGATCCTGCGTTAGGTAAACCTCGAAAACTTCCCGATGGCAGCGTGGAGTTTATTTCTACTCGCCCGGGACGGATTGATAAGGCGGTGGAATTGACCTACATGGAACCGGCAGACAAGAAGCTCATGGCCAAGCGGATTTTGGGAGAGTACCCCGAGGAATATCTCAAAATGCTCGAGTTTGTGGATCGTTTTCCGGAACTGCAAGAAACGCCGGCTCAGTTCCAAGAACGCTGTGGTCAAATTGCTTTGGCTTGTTTCTGGAAGCAGACCCACCCCACGAAGGGAGCCGCCTTGGAAGATTGTAAAGTCGAAAGCCCAACAGCAGAGAAATCACCCGACGAGATTCCTACCAAAATGGATCAGCTCGATCCGGTGACGAAAACCTAGCCCAGAACAATCCCCTCGGCCCACCTCACTTCATTGACCCTCATTCGGATTCACTGGGATCGGCCCAATCTCGTTCCGATTCACCTAGATCGAACACCCTCACCTGGAATCAACTCCGCTCGGCACAATCTCACTCGGATTGAAGCAGATTCACTCGGGTCAGGCAACTCTCGCTCATTCGGTAGGAACAACAATTTCTCCGCGAGGATCGCCATCAGGAACCGTCAACACGACCACCCCGTTCGCGGTCACGGCTATGGTATGTTCCACATGAACGCTGGGCATACCATCTCGTGTAATCACGGTCCATTTATCTTTATCCACATCGACTTGTTCTTGCCCCATGTTCAGCATGGGTTCCACCGCCAAAACTAGCCCCGGTTCAATTTGAAAATCGGCGTTGGCCCGAATCTCGTTATCGGAAAAATTGGGTACCTGAGGTTGTTCGTGCATATTGCGGCCGATGCCATGGCCTACATATTGCTTCACCAAAGAAAATCCCGATTTTTCGGCATGGGTTTGCATTCGCACTGCCACTTCGGTCCACCAGCGTCGCCGAGCCATTTCCGTGATGGCAATTTGCAAGGTTTCCTCGGCCACTTTCAAAAGACGCAGTCGTTCCGGTCGGACTCGGCCAATCGGAACGGTGATAGCTGCATCGGCACACCACCCATTCAATCGACAGGCCGTATCGATTTTGAGCAAATCCCCTTCCTTCAGCGTTCGGATTCCGGGAATGCCGTGAACCACTTGCTCATTCACGGAAAGACAGGTGACGGCAGGGAACGGGGTATATCCCTCGCCGGGAACGTAACCTTTGAACAGCGAGGTGGCATTGTGTTGGCGGAAAAAGTCTTCGATCGCGGAATTGATGTCTACGGTGCGGATGCCGGGGCGAGCCATTTCACGAGCAATTTGAAGAGCTTGGGCTACAATCTTGCCGGCCTCTCGCATCTTGGCGATGTCTTGAATGGATTTCAGTTCGGTTGGTGATTGTAATTTAATGCGATGCACGACTGCGTTTCTAATGTTTCTTAGCTTGAATTAATCCCAAAATGGACTGATAGATACTGTCCACCGATCCATAACTTGGTTGTTCACACAACAACCCCTTGTCACGATAATAGTCTAGTAAACTATCCGTATTCGAGTGGAAAACCTTAAGTCTAGCCCGAATGACCGTCTCGTTATCATCGGGGCGTTGAATGAGTTTTTCCCCATCGTGATCGCAAATGCCGGGCACTTTGGGGGGTCGGTCCGTGACATGATAGACGGTACCACATTTCGGACACACACGCCGACCCGAGATTCGGCGGACCACTTCTTCATCGTTCACGGAAAGTTGAATGACCGCATCGATCGGACGTTTCAGAGTTTTGAGCAAATCGTCGAACCACACCGCTTGCGCTCGGGTGCGGGGATACCCATCGAGAACGAATCGATCTAGCCCTGCATTATCTCGGTATAGGTCCGCCACCAGTGAATTGACTAAATCGTCTGGGGCTAGTTCTCCGACATCCAAAAACGGTTTGGCTCTTAGGCCGTACTCCGTTTTCCGGTTAATCGCATCCCGAAGGATATTGCCGGTCCCGATGTATTTCAGATTCAGATTCTTGGTGAGGAGTTCTGCTTGCGTACCTTTTCCACTCCCTGGAGGACCGACCAAGACCAGTCGCATAAATCCAACCTCCTTGATTGAGTGGAAAAATAAAAGGGCGCTCCATACGCGCCCCTTTCTCTTTTATTCTTCATATTCAAGGCACTCGATTTGGGCAAGGCATTCTCTCATTAGAAGTTGAAAAAGTCGAGCCAATTCACACTCCGCGAGACCCAACTCCCTAGGAGACTCCCTAGGGGGATTTGTGCCCTAGAATCACGCCCTTCAAAAAATCGCGCTGACTCACACCGTTTACCTTGACCGGTTTTGAAAGAACCGAACCGACTCACACGGGGGGAAAAGCTCACCCGCGAGGAATAGCTCAATCGTGATATGATGTCTGGGGCTTCCACTTTTGGAGAGTTTCCTCATAACTGTAGAAAACAATCGACTTTACAACTCAGCCGATAGAATAGCATTTTGCCCCCCCATAGATTTACTTTTCGGAGCTTATTTATGTCTCGTCCACTCATTGAAATTGCAGATGTCGGCGAGGTCACCATCGTTCGGTTCGTGGATCGCAAAATGATCGATATGGCTGTCATCGACGAAGTTGGTACCAAATTAAACGACCTTGTAGATGATCTCGGTCGGCGAAACTTGATCGTCAGTTTTCGGGGGGTCGATTACATTGCTTCGTGGATGATTGGCAAACTCCTTTGGGTTCATGGCCGACTCAAAAAGGTCAATGGGAAATTGATCGTCTGCGAAGTTGGCAAGGATTTACACGAGGTGTTGGACCTCACCGGCTTTATTCGGGTGGTTCCCGTTGTTGCCGACGAAGCGACTGCTTTACGCGCATTTTCCTAAAGGTCAAACAATCTCACAAATGTTTAGCCGATTCAAATCAGCACAAAAGGTTGGAACTTGGCGAACTCGGATGTGCTTGGCGATGGGGCGATTCAAGAAATCCTACAGATGTTCGACCACTTCATGGGTCGCATAGCGAACCTTGGGTCGTGCAGCGTAGGCATCATCGGCAGCCCGATACCCTGCGGCACAGCAAACCACCGCATGATAGCCTTTTTTATCCAACCCGAGCAGCTCATCATATTTCTCGGCAATAAAGCCTTCCATCGGGCAGGTATCCACCCCAATTGTCGCGGCCGCTGCCATGAATTGGCCTAGGGCGATATAAACTTGCGAACGGTTCCAAATCTCTTTGTCCTTATCCGACATGCGCGAAACCGAGCCGAGCATCATCCCGCGATAGCCCTCGAAGGACTCTCTGGGGGCACCGGTCACTTCCACGATTCGATTCACCAGCCGATCCACATCGGCAGGGCCAAATTCTTTCTTAATTGCAAGGACCACAAAATGGGAACAATCTTTCGGCTGAGGCTGGTTCCAAGAAAAAGCTGGCAGTTGCTCCTTGAGTTTCGGATCCATCACCACGAAGAATTTCCATGGTTGAAGGCCATAGCTCGAAGGGGCCAAGACCAAGGCTTGTTCCAGTTGCGACCAGATTTCTGCGGGGATTTTCTTAGTGGGGTCGAACTTTTTGCAGGCGTAACGCCATTTGAGTTGTTCAATCAGATCATTCACATTTTGGGTTGCTGGCATTCTGTGTTTGACTCCTCTTGTCATTGCATGTCGTTGTTGGTCCCTAACTTTACTTAGGGGGAAACCATTGAGCTACGTTAGATGCTCATGGGAACCGACCGGATTCTTCTTGTTCATTCCTGCTTAAGAATCAGGTAGGCTTTGTTGATGTATTGTAGACCGCTCATTACCGTTGCTGCCAGCATGGCGTACAATAATCCGAAATATATCACTTTGATTGGTTCGATCCACGATTCGCGTGCCCATTCCAAATAAATGAACGCGGCACCGAGATAGACACATTGCAGAAACATTTTGAGTTTGCCGAACCAATCGGCACCGAATTTTTTGCCAATCGATTCCAGATAACCACGAATTCCCGTCACGAGCAACTCTCTTCCAACGATAATCGCCACCATCCAAGGGGCCAAAGAAGCGAACTCCTTCGGGATCAAGAAGATGAACGCACCATTAGTGAGAACCTTATCGATCAGCGGGTCAAAGGCACGGCCAAAGGCCGTTCCCTGATTGAATTTTCTGGCCCACCAGCCATCGAGCCAATCGGTCAAGGAAGCGATCAAAAACAAAGCGAATGCTAAGAGTTATTGGTCTTTTTCGAGGAAATAGAACAACACGCCCGCCATGGGAAGCCGGCTTAGGGTCAATATGTTCGGAACATTCCACAAGGCTTCTTTCGGAGCAGCGACCGAGGGGGGGGGAACAGCATCGACAGGTTTGGAGTGATGGGTCTGACGATTCACACGCTTTTTACTACCCACAACGAACCTCATGAATTAGATCGCCACTTCTCCAACCAACCGTCCATGAGATTGATAGCCAATCAAACGAAATTGGGCAGGGTCCAAATGATCAATATCGACAATCTCGCCGACGATTTCCAAACGGGGAAACGGATAAGGTTCTCGCTGGAGCTGCTCATCGACGGCAGCAAAATGATTCTCGTAGATATGGGCATCGCCGAACGTATGAATGTACTCGCCCACTTCGAGATGGCAAATATGGGCCAGAATATGTGTCAGCAGCGCATAACAGGCAATGTTAAACGGCACCCCCAAGAACATATCGGCTGAGCGCTGATACAATTGCGACGACAATCGCCCTTCGGTCACATTAAATTGCACAAGGGTATGGCAACCGGTTGGGACTTTGGGATCGGGCATATCGCCGGGGTTCCATGCAGTTAGAATGAGCCGACGCGCTTCCGAAGCCCAAGGATCGGCCGCCACTTTTTTGATCCCATTGATTAGATTCTGGACTTGATCGACCGGACCTTTGACCCCTTCCCAGCGTCTCCATTGTTTGCCGTACACCGGCCCTAACTCACCGGTTTCATCCGCCCATTCATCCCAAATGGTGACCTTATTTTCCCGAAGGTACCGCACATTGGTAGACCCCGATAGAAACCATATCAACTCATGAATGATGGCATTCCAAGGCATCTTTTTCGTGGTCACCAGCGGAAAACCGGCGGATAGATCATAACGAATTTGCCGACCGAATACGCTCAGAACCTCGGGACGTTTCCCCGTTGAGGCCAGCAAAGCCCGTTGGGGTTTCCGCAAGCCCGTTGTCCGAATCTCCCGTAACAGTTCCAAATAGGGGTCCGACATGAACCTTTCCTTTTGGTCGGCTTCGAGTAGGATTCGATGAGGGCTACTACTGCTTGCCGACACAATACAGGTGTTTTTCACCGCGAATAATAAGTTTTCCATCGGCAATCGCGGGAGTGGCAATTACTGTTTCTTTCAGATCGATTTTCCCTAATCTCTCAAAAGCATCACCACTGGCCTTGAAGACGAAGACCGTCCCTTTTTCGTTGATTGCGTAGATTTTGTCTTTTGCCAGCACCGGCGAGGAGAAGAATTGGCCTCCGCCCCCCAATCTCTCGGCCCAGAGTTCTTTGCCCGTTTTCGCATCGACACACACGGCGGTTCCTTCCTTATCGGTCACCCAAAACAGGTAATTTCCCATGGCGATCGGGCTGGGAACGTATGGGGTTCCCTTTTTGGCTTCCCACAGGAGTTTTTTATTCCCATCGGAGGTAACCGCGACCATATGACGATCCCCTCCGCCATCTCCTGAGAGGGCATACACAACCCCCTCATGCAGGATTGGTCCGCCGACGTTTCTTAGGCCCCCTTTTTTCCCAGTAAAGACCCATTCCCAATGCCAATTTTCCTTGCCGGTATCATGATGGTACGAGGTAATCCCGCTGGTGTTGGCCACGATCAGTTGTGTTTGACCTTGTCCTTCCAAAATCGCGGGGCAGGTATAGCAGGCCCGCAGGGGTTGCCTTTTCTGACGCCATTTTTCTTCGCCAGTTTTGGCATCGAAGGCGATGATCTCGGCTTTACGATCCTGATCCAGATTCACATACACTTTCCCGCCGTAAACGACGGGCGAAAGCCCTGCGCCGTGTTCGCTCGCAAAGGTTCCCAGTTCTTTATTCCACAGAGTTTTTCCTTCGTAATCCCAAGCGATCAGGTTCAGGCCACGACCATCCCAAAAAATGGTGTAGACTCGTTCGCCATCGGTCGCGGGGGTACTCGAACAGGTCGAATTCAACGGGTGAATTTTTTGTTCTTTCGGGATGGGTCGGGCGGCCACTTCTTTGTTCCACAATACTTTACCCGTTTTGGCATCGAAACAGATTAACCGGCGTTGTTGACCATCCGCAGTGGCACTTTGCAGGAAGATTTTTCCTTGGCAGACAATGGGTGACGAATTCCCCACCCCTGGAATGGTCACCTTCCAAAGATAGTCGCTTTCTTTCCATTCCGAAGGCAGGGCATCGGTGCTAATCCCCGAGCCATTCGGTCCTCGGAAGCGGGTCCAATCGGCAGCGGGTGCTAAGGAACTCAGTGCCATCACCAGTCCCAACAATAAGAATCGACGTGCCATGTTTGTTTCTCGGCAGGGTTAACGGAGGGGTTGCTTTGGACGAATTTTCTGTGTCGAAAATTTTATAACAAATCTAACACCGATAACAGATGTTCCGACCGGTCATTTCTTTCTTTCTGCGTATTTCCACAAACGGTGATATGCCCGACCTTCCGTCCGGCACGGGGGCCTTTCCCGTAATGATGCACATGCACTCCGGAAATGCCGAGAATTTTTTCTAGCGGCGGAATATCACCAATGAGGTTGAACATTTGGCAATAACCTCGTAACTCACAGGAACCTAACGGTAACCCCAAGATCGCTCGTAGATGATTTTCAAATTGGCTTGTTTGGGCACCTTCGATTGTCCAATGCCCTGAATTATGCACCCTTGGGGCCATTTCGTTCACCACCAAGGAGGACGATGCTTCTGTTCCCGTTTGGAACATTTCGATCGCTAATACCCCCACATAATTCAATTGGTTCAGGGCCTGACGTGCGATTTCTTCCGCTTGGCTTTGTAAGCTGGGGGGGATATTGTCCAATGGGGTGCTTCGCCTGAGAATTCCTTCGCGATGCACATTTTCCACCAACGGATAAAAGGCCATCTCCCCTGATCGGCTCCGCACCGACAAGATCGATAATTCCCGAATAAACGGCACGAAACCTTCGAGAATCAGCGGACGCCCCTGCAGCCGACTCCAAGCCGATTCGACCTGCTCGGCGTTGTGCACCACCGCTTGCCCTTTCCCATCGTAGCCAAAGCGAGTTGTTTTCAGCACCGCAGGCAGACCAATTTTTTTGATCCCTGCCTCATAATCCTCTCGACTATTGACGGCCACAAACGGAGCCACCGCAATCCCCAATTGAGAAAAAAAATGCTTCTCGGAAAGTCGATCTTGAGCTACAGCCAAGGCTTCGGGCGGGGGAAAGACCGGTTTTCTCTCGGCCAGCCAATGGGCCGACGTCACGGGGACGTTTTCAAATTCATAGGTAATGATCTCACTTTCACAGGCCAACTTGTACAACGCCTGATAATCTTCAAATTCTCCGGAAATGACGGGGGAGATATGCCCTGCACATGGCTCGGCTGCCGGTTCGAGTATCCGGCTCCGCACATTGCGCGGTACACCCGTTAGGGCTCACCTTCTGCCTACTTTGCCGCCCCCTCAAACTACGATCTGCCTGCGATCCCCTTACACAACTTTTTTTCCCAAGTTGCTGGCACAACCGGTGTTTTTGCCCTTCTTTGCTTCTA
>CAZFDX010000466.1:0-1539 GCA_964518325.1 uncultured Alcaligenaceae bacterium
GAATGGCCTCGCGGTCAACGGCGACTTTGGAATCCTTTGCTTCTTTGGAGTCTTTCGTGACTTTGGCTGCTTTGGCTGGTTTGGCTGCTTTGGCTTCGTTTGCGATTTTGGCTTCCTTAGCTTCTTTCGCTTCTTTTGGCATGGGACAGACCCTCATTAAATAATGGATTTGTTGAAGGAACAGGGAGGATTGTTTCTTGGTGGTTACATCTGATAGGATCGAGTTTCTCTTGATAAACTGATTGAATTAACAAGGTTATATTATTCTGTGATTTATTCAATTACAAGTCAATCTCGGAAGTGTGTGGAGAGCAGCGATTCGATAAAGAGTCTTATCCCCCCCTCCTCGAAGAGGAATGAGGCAGGGGGGGGGATGTGCTTCTTTTAGAAATTGTAAGGGCGGCTATCGTCTCATGATGAAGTAGTGAAGTAGAGATCAATATGATTGCGAACCGATCTTAGCTGACGGGTTTGGTTGACTAAGACGGATTGAGAATGAGTGACATACCAATCCCGTTGCGAACCGATCCTAGCTGACGGGTTTGGTTGACTCGGTACATTTCCGAGCTGCCTTACAGAAACCCGAGACATCTAAACCAAGGTCGGCCAGTTGCTCCGTCCGATCGGCATGTTCAATAAATCGATCCGGAATCCCGAGGCGGGTAATGTGACGGGTATCCAGACCATTTCGGTTAGCGGCTTCCAACACGGCGCTTCCGAAGCCCCCTTCGAGTGTCCCTTCTTCAATGGTGATAACCCAAGGCATTTTCTCAATCAGGGGCATCAAGGTCTTTTCATCAAGGGGTTTCACGAAGCGAGCATTCACCACAGCGATGTTCAGACCTTCCTCACGAAGTTTTTGGGCTGCCCGAAGAGCATCGGCAAGGAGTGCCCCAAAAACGATGAAGACCCCATCTTCTCCCTCCTCAATTATTTCGGCTTTGCCAAGTTCTATGGGAGTGAATTCGCGTTTCACCAATTCGGCAGGGGCCTTGGGGTAGCGAATCGAGGTCGGCGATTTTTGCTCAAGTGCGAAATTGAGCATCGGTTTGATGTCGGACTCATCACCGGGGGCCATGACAATCATGTTCGGGAAAATTCGCATGTAGGGAATATCAAATACTCCATGATGCGTTGGGCCTTCCGGACCGGTTAAGCCGGCACGATCCATCGTGAAAATGACGGGGAGGTTTTGCAAAGCCACTTCCTGAAAAATTTGATCGAAGGAGCGTTGCAAAAACGAAGAATAAATGTCCACGATCGGTTTGATCCCTGCCTTAGCCATCCCTGCGGCGGCTGCAACGGCATGCGATTCACAAATGCCCACATCGAAAAAGCGATCCGGAAAGGTTTCTCGAACCTTTTCGAGTTTATTCCCCTGACACATGGCAGCGGTGAAAACCGTGACCTTCGGATCGTTGAGCATGGCCTCGGCAATTGCGTTGGACATAACATCCGTGAGCGCTTTGCTGCCCCCTTTTTTCGTCTGGATGTTGGTGTTTCCGGGGCCGACTTCCGTAAAAACGGGTGGGGTATGGA
>CAZFDX010000467.1:0-2949 GCA_964518325.1 uncultured Alcaligenaceae bacterium
GGTTGTCGTTTCTCGCCTTTGATTTCGATGGCGTTGCTTTCGATTGCGATAATCACTTCCGGACCGTCGATGCTTTTGATTTTGTACACCAATTGGCCTTTCTCGTTCCGCAATTCAATCCGTTCGATGGGGCGTTCCCCCAGATGGGTTTGGGCTTGCTCCAACGCTCCGAGCATGGTCAACGGCAGGGCGGCTAACTGCTGCGTATCGGGTAGGCCGATTTTGCCGGAAGCTGCCATCGCTGATGGGGGTTCGCCTTTCGCTTTGGGGCTTTGCGGAAGAAGAAATTGGAAGGTGCTTTTGTGATTGAGGTAAATTCCCGTCAGGGCAATCATGACGATGAAGCCCCCTGCAAAAAGGCCAAACCAAGTGTGATACTTGCGGAACAGGATCAACAAGGCATTGGGGTTTTTCTTTTGCGGAGCTTGGCCCTTGGGTGCAACGGTTGGGGGTGATGAATTCGACGATGTATCCGGCAATCGGTTTGACGATGAATTCGACGATGTATCCGGCAATGAATTCGACGATGGATTCGGTACGGTGCGGTTCATTCGGTTCTTCTCGTATTCGTTGGTTCGTTGGGAAGGTTAGGCCAAGGTTATTCGTTGGGTACGGATTCGCCGCCGGCACGGGTGGCCAGGGCAGCAATCAACTGAATGGGTGAGCGATGGGAAAGAAAGCGAACCGAGCCATCGGCAAAGACGGCATTGGCCCCGCTGGGATGAAAGCTGTAGATGTTTTTCTCGTTGGTGACATTCACAGCGTAAGGGCCTCCTTTGCGTTCGTCCTTACCGATTTTCATTTCGACGGTGCCATCCGCTTGCGAGCCATGAATTTCCAAGGCATTTTCTTTCGAGGCCCAGCCCCCCCCCTTATTGGTTTCGATTCCCTTGCTGGGGTTGTTATCTTTGAATTTGACAAACTCGCGGCGTAGGCGGAGAAACTGCGGGCGGGCCGCACATTCCGAGAGCAATAAGGTCTGCGAAGTGCCATCGGTAATGGCAGCGATGCCGACCACCCCGTTCACATTCTTGTTCTTAGAAGGGTCTTTTTCGATTTTGATTTCGACCTTGCCGAAGACACCGGCCCACCAAGCGAACGAATCGTCGTCATCGGAGGAAGTTGCGAAACCGACGGGGGGCGTCAAACAAGCGATGTAGTTCCCATCGCGATCTTGGCAGCCGGCCTTCTTCGGGTCGGCCAAGTCTTTGCCTTTGACCCCTCGGCAGGCAAAATAATCGCCACAGGCCGCCTGATACTGCTTTTTGATGCCGCTGGCAGGGTTGTTGTCTTTGTTGTATTCGATCAGCACATCCATGCGACGGGCCGGCGAAACCGAAGGACATTGGAACACACTCAGATGCGTACTGACCACCTGTAAGTTCGTCGGGTGGGTCCAATCGACTGCGGTGTTATACATTAGCCCCAAAGCATCTTGCTCCAGATACGGCAGCACCGAGACGGCCCAGCCGTGCTCGATCTTGATTTCCGGAGAGACGGTTTTGTTCTCGAATTTGTATTCATGAGCGGGGAAAGTCCCGACCGAGGCTTCGTAATTCAAACAGGCCAAGCCCAATTGCTTCAGATGGTTGGCACAACGGGCACGGTTTGCCGCCTCGCGGACCTTTTGCACCGCAGGCAACAACAAGCCGATGAGAATCGCAATGATCGCGATCACCACCAGTAACTCAATAAGAGTAAAGGCATTTCGTCGAAACAAAGACACAGCACGACTCCTTAAGGTAGAGAGTTTGGCTGCGTGGCTGGCTGGAAGTTCCCGAGGGGAAATTGGCTGGCTGGAGCAGTCTAGTTGAGATTCAGTCTCAACTATTTCTAGAGAATCCCCCCTGAGAGCGTCCAGTTTTCTCATCATTTTTTCAGAAAGAGGCCTTTCGGCGGACGATTTTGACTGGGTGCGACCCGCACGGGAGGCGATTCTGGCATCTCTGGACCGAATTCCCTGTTCCTTTGGGGAATAATGGTTCCTTTGGGGAATAATTGTGCAAGATTTAGCTCTTAACGACGAAAGACCTAGGAAGGCTGCAATAAGAATCGATTCCCATTGGCAGGCCCAGTAAAATATCGTGCCCTGATTTGGAGCTGCACTGTGACCAAGCAACTGACCCCCTTTCAGTACACCCTTTTGGGTACCTTCGTGTTGTTGGTGATGGCCCTTGGTGGTTGGGTAATGGCCCTGATTGCCGGCACGGGGGATTTTTGGTCGAAGAAGGTGGAAATCATCGCCCATAGTCCCGAGGCCACGGAGATTTACAAAGGGACCCCCGTTCTGATTCGAGGTTTGCAAGTGGGCCAAGTGGTGGGGGTGGAAATCCCTGCCGACGATTCGGTTTCGGGAGTGTTCATTCGGCTGGAGATCGATCAGAAATATCGGGAGCGGATTCATCGGGATGCGGTGATTCATTTCAAGAATCGCGGGGGGCTTCTGGGCAATCAAGTGCTCGATTTGAACCCCGGAACCTCGTCCGCAGGGGAGTTAGCCCAGCACCACATTCCTGCTTATCCGCAGCCGGACCTTGCCGCAGTGACGCAACGGCTGGCGAATGTGGCCGATCGGGCCGAAGCGGTGGTCAAAGAAGCCCAGCAAGGCAAGGGGACCTTCGCCAAACTTCTGAACGATTCGGAACTACACGACGAGATGGGGGGCTTGCTGAAAGAGGCTCGCATTTTGGTTAAGAATTTGGATACCTCCGTCAAGGAATTGCGGGCCGACGCGGATAAATCCCTGAAGAAGGTCGATCTGGCCGTGGACGAAGTACGGGGCGAAATGGACAACCTCAAGCAAATGGTCCGCAAAGGCAACGAAGCTGCCGAAACCGTCAAGCAAGATGCCGATGCCATCAAAGCGTTGCCGATCATTCGCGGTTATGTGGAAGACCATGCGGCTTTGCTGGTTCGTCCTCATTGTCAGTCTCAACAAGTTTCGTATGT
>CAZFDX010000468.1:0-8970 GCA_964518325.1 uncultured Alcaligenaceae bacterium
GTCGAAGGTCCCTTTCTCCTCAAAATGAACGGGAGGCGTCCCTCGTGTGTCGAAGGTCCCTTTCTCCTCAAACAAAGAAATGGGAGGCATCTCTCATGCGTCGATCGATTCTCGTTGTACTTGTCTGCTGCTGGGCGATGGCCTCTCCTTTAACCGCAGTCGAGAAACCAGCCGAGCTGATTATCCATAATGCGAAAATCATCACGGTCGATTCGGACTTTAGCATCAAACAAGCCATCGCCATTCGAGAGGGAAAAATTTTAGCCGTCGGGGATAAAGAAGGGGTTTTGTCCTTCGCGGATCGATCCACCAAAATTATCGATGCGCAAGGTCAAACGATCTTACCAGGCTTAATCGATAGCCATGTTCACCCCGTAGGAGCGGCCCTCAGCGAGGCCGTGTCGCCGTTACCCGTGTTGAATTCTCTCGAGGCCGTGCAGGATTTCATCCGCAAAAAGGTAGAAACCACACCCGAAGGAAAATGGATCGTTATCCGGTATGCCTTTCCCACCCGTTTGACCGATGCCCGCTTTCCCACTAAGGCAGAACTCGATGCGGTCGCACCCAAGCATCCGGTTTTGTATCATGCGGGTCCGGCAGGGGTGGTGAATTCGCTGGCCCTGAAAATCTCCAATATCACCAAGGATACCCCGAATCCCCCTCAGGGAACGATCGTCAAGGATGAGAAAACCGGTGAGCCTACGGGGATGCTCCGCAATGCCTACGGGGTTCTCAAAGGGGTTCCTTCTGAAAGTGATTCCTTGACCCGCGATGAAAAGAAAGATGCCCTCAAAAAGCTCTTGGCGAAATACAACGCCGAAGGGTTAACCAGTGTGGCCGATCGGAATGCTTCCCGAAGCGATCTCGATTTGTATTTAGCCCTTGAAAAAGCGAATGAACTGACCGTTCGGGTCAATGTGGCTCGGGGATTTTCTCCGGCCGGCACTGCCGAGGAAATTGCCAAACGCTTCGACAGCTTAATTGGCGACGATAAACGGGGGGGGCCAACCGGTGCCGGTACCGATTGGGTCAAAATTGGACCGATTAAATTATTCCTTGATGGTGGGATGCTCAACGGCACTGCCTACATGCGAGAACCTTGGCCTCAGGGACCGGCCTATCAAGTGACCCAGAACGATTATCAAGGTCTGCTCTTTATTCAGCCGAAACAACTGGAGTTAGTCGTTACTGAAGCTGCCAAACGTCGCTGGCAAGTCACGGCCCATTGTGCCGGCGAAAAAGGGATGGATATTCTTCTCGATGCTTATGAAACGGCGAACAAAACGGCTCCGATCAAAGAGCTACGTTATTGCATTACCCATGCCAATTTTCCCTCCGAAGCTAATTTGAAACGCTGTGAAAAATACGGCGTTTGTGCCGATGTGCAACCCGTTTGGCTTTACAAAGATGGTCCTGCGTTGCTGAAAAATCTCGGCGAAAAACGCATGCGTTGGTTCCAACCGTATCAATCGTGGTTGAAATACACCACCATCGGTGGGGGCAGCGATCACATGCTCCGTTATGATCCCTTTTTATCGACGAACCCTTGGAGTCCTTGGTTAGGCATTGCCACGGCTGTGACCCGTCGGATGGAACGCGACGGGATTCACGAACCGAGTGAATGTTTAACTCGCGAGCAAGCGATTCGGCTTTACACAATCAATAATGCTTACCTTCATCATGAAGAGAAAATCAAAGGGAGTCTCGAAGTGGGGAAACTCGCCGATCTTATTCTCATCGATCGGGATATTCTCACCTGTCCTAGTTCGGAGATCGCCAAAATCCGTGTGAAACTCACCATCGTCGGGGGCAAAATTGTTTATGAAGCTAAATAGATTGCCCGACGGGAACTTTTTCTCAATCTGAAGCCAATTCGTCCATGAACCCTCTCTCAACAAAATCAACCCCCAGTGGTTGCTCTCAGCCCCTGTGAATTTTCTTTTGTTACCTCTTGGGCTGGTAATAGAAAGGTTCAACTGGGTGTTTGCCAAATCGACCTAGGGGGTCTTTTTTTCCTTTGGGGGGAGTTCCTCGTAAGAAAGGTCTCGACCTGCGAGGTAAATGTCTGAAGCGCGGAAATCCATGACCTTGGCATGACCATCATCTTCGTAAGCATCCAAATTCAAGAAGAACAAACCTTGCAGGTGTTCCAGTCTCACGAGAGTAATGGGAATCACCATCGTGTTAGGGCGTTTCTGTAAGCGGAATTCCTCAAGCCCCTGAAAGACCATTTTCAGGCGTAAAGTCTCGTTGCCTTTTTGAGCTTGGAGAATCAACGTCCCCTCTAGGGTTCGTCCTGCCCTGCGGCTGATGGACCAACGTAAAATTTTCTTCAGTCGGTATTTGTGCAGGAAGGCCCCTGTTTCGTTTGGTCGGAGATTTGGCATGATGACATTATCCTTCCTGTGATGTTCAGAATCACAATGTATGGTGAGGTTCGGGATCGTCATGGTGATCTCAAACTTCACAGGTATTCTGTATTCTATATAGCTTGGGAATAGTTCCGAATTTGAGGAGCAACCGTTTGAAACCGATCGAAATCACGGCAGGAACCCTTGAGCAACACCTCGAATACGATCGTCGTACTGCCGAGGCGGTCGATCAGGGGATTCAGGCTGAGACTCTTTATTTTTGGGAATGGCCCTCGCTTGCGGTGGTCTTGGGGGCCGGAGGAAAAGAAGAGATCGACGTGCATTCGCAAACCTGCCGTAGCGAAGGGGTTCCCATTTTACGCCGAAAATCGGGGGGGGGGACCGTTCTACTTGGGGCCGGTTGCCTTGTATTCTCGCTGATTTTACGTTACGAACGGCACCCTGCTTTGCGAGATGTCAACGCTTCGTATCGTTGGATTCTTGGCCGTTTCAGTCGTTGTTTATCTGTTTTTGCACCCGTGCAAATGGCCGGTATTTGTGACCTCATCACAGGGGGCAAAAAATTCTCCGGCAATGCACAGCATCGCAAACGGAATGCCCTGTTGCATCATGGCACGATCCTTTATCAATTTCCTTTGGAGTTGATGGCTCGCTATTTGAACACACCCGAACGCCAACCGGAATACCGGCAAGGACGCCCCCATTTCGAGTTTGTGACGAATTTTCCCGCTTCCAAAGCCGAGTTGATGCAAACGATCCTGCAAGAATTTTCTGAATTATTTGTTGCGGGGCAATCAATCCATTTGGGCCAAGGATCGTCATAGAACATAATTCCAAAACATTGAAAAGGAGAGAACAACAATGATTCGATGCGTTGCATTCATGATGTTGAGCCTGATGCTGGGATGTGCTTTCCTTAGTGCCGATGAGAAACCCAGCATCACTGGCATCGTTCAAGATATTGCCACCGGCAAAGGGGATAAGGCCGTGCCGGGCCGATTTCTGATTCATGGTCAGGGGGATTACGATAAAGCCAGCGTTAGAGTGACCGATAAAACCGTGATTAAAATCGGTGAAGGAAAAGAGGCCAAAGAGGGGAAATTTTCGGACATCAAAAAAGGGTCGAAACTGATGGTCTGGTTTACGGGACCGGTTGCGGAATCGTATCCCGTCCAAGCGACGGCCGGTAAAATTGTGATTGTGCCTGCTGCGGAAGAGAAAAAATAAGGGCCGACGTTTCCCTAAAAGTTCCCATGCTGGTTCCACAACTCAAGGCTTATCTCGCCCGCTGATGGGGGATCCCGTTAGACATTTCCTAGACATTTCCTAAAAGATGACAGGCTTGATCCACAGAAAGGGTTTTCTGTTTCTCTTCGGGGCGTTTCTTAAACCAGCCTGCCACTAATAACACGCTGTCGGCATGGCCTATTCCTTCGAGTTGTTTGGGTTTGGGACCGTAGACCTCACTCAATAATTCTTGGGCTTTTTGCTTGTGGAATTCGGTTTGTGGTTCGTAACAGGCACGGCGGACCCGTCCTCGTTCGATCAGATACCAAATGGTTTGTCCGGTTTCGTTTGTGAGAGGATAAACGAAGGTGTTATCGCGTCGGGCTTCCCTTAACCAAGCGAGTTTTTCGGCGATCCATTGGATGGGCCGAAGTTTCTCACGCAAGACAATGGCTCGCTCGAATTCGCAGCGATGGGCCGCCTCGGTCATCCGTTGAACCAAATCGTGAATGGGTCGATTATTCCTACCCTCCAGAAAAGCCCGCACGGCATCGATCAGAGCCGCATATTCGCTGCGGGAACACATCCCTGCACAGGGGGCCACACAGGTTTTGATTTCCCCTCGCAAACATTGTGGGCGAAGCTCTAGGGGGAAGAGTTGAGGTTGATCGGAAAAATGCATGGGTTGCGATTGGGGACAATCTCGCAAACCAAAATAATCGTTCAACTTGCGGGCCGTTTCTTTTGCTCGAAAGGCTCGATACAAGGGGCCATAAACTGCGATTGCCTTTTCTGTGGGTCGTTTGCTCACAAATAAATACGGGGCCGGTGAACGCCCTAAGCACAGGTAACACCAACGACGCCGATCGGGGACACCAAGCACATTGTATTTGGGACGATAATGATGGATGAGTTCTAACTCGCGGACGAGGGCCGAAAATTCATCGGGGGTGCTTTCCCACAGCAAGTAACGTGTCGATTCGAGGATGCGGCCAGCCTTGGGATCGCGGCTGTTTTTGCGAAAGTACGACATTAATCGTGCTCGCAGGTTCTTCGCTTTGCCGATATAGATTAACTCACCGGAACGATTGAGCATCCCATAAACCCCCGATAGGCGGGGGGCTTTCTGACGCACCTTTTCCCCAAGTTCTGCTTCTGCTTTCCCTTGAATCCGACCCAGTAACGGGGTGAAATCGCATGGTGTGATGGAGGTGCTTCCAAACCCCACGAATTTCCGATTCCAAGGAAAGGTCGCCAACGCTGTGATTCCTTCAACTACTGGGGCAAATCCTTCAAGAAATTTAGGTACTTCTTATATTAGCTTCGCAGTGAGAAACAGTCGAATCAAAAGCGTTTGCTGGGCATTTATTACCCCTGTGTGGGGAGGGTCGCTTGGGCGAGTTTCTGGGCTTGCTGTTTCAAACCTTCGATTCCCTTTTCGTGCAGGCAGCGAACTAAACTGCTCCCAACGATGGCCCCCTCGGCCAAGCCCTGTAGTCGCTGAATATGTTCAGGTTGACTAATCCCGAATCCCACACACAAAGGCAGGTCCGTCACGGTACGAATTCGTTCAAGGTACTGCTGTAACGATTGTTGCTGAGCCGATTGCGTTCCTGTAATGCCAACGATCGATACACAATACAGAAAGCCGCGAGAAAGGGAGGCTATTTTCTTTGCCCGTTCCAAGGTGGTCGTTGGGGTTACCAACAAGATTAAATCCAGTGCGGCACTTTGGGTGGCTTGCGATAACTCGTCGGCCTCTTCGGGGGGGAGATCGGGCACAATCAACCCCGCAAAGCCGGCCGATTTTGCTGCAAAGGTGAATTCGGCCACCCCGTAGCGAAAAATCAAAGAGTACGAGACCATCCCCACCAATGGGGTGTGAAAATCGGGCCGACTCGTCAATTCTTGTACCCTTGTGAAAATGTCGAGGATTTTGATCCCTTTCTCCAAGGCCCGTGTATACGAGGCTTGGATAATCGGTCCATCGGCCACGGGGTCCGAAAAGGGAAAGCCAATTTCAATGATGTTGGCCCCTTGGTCCACCAAGGTGGTTATTGCTGACACGGTCGTTTCGAGATCGGGGTCCCCTGCCGTGATAAAGGGGATAAATGCGAGTTGCTTTTTCGCTTTCAATTTCGCCAATTCCGTCGCAATCGCCGACATGAATTCTCCACTGTGGGTCAATGTTCAAACTTATTGGGATTCTCGTTGCGCCAGAAGTGCCGGTGCCGATTCTTTGCTATGATCTTGCCCCCGATAAACTCCGAAGTCGTTGAAGAAGACCCGCTTGGCCAATCGATACCAAATACTTTTTTCCGGAATCTCATTTCCGGGTCGATACTGCGACGGTCGCACCGTCATGGCTTCGAGTTCCTGCAGGGCCGTTTGGCGTGCCGTCGAGTCCTTGGCTGCATGTTTCTCGATCAATTTCTTCAACAGATCGGGGCGTTCCAACACAATGCAACCTCGGGTCGTCTGGGCCGATAGGCGACGGAAATCCCGCAGAAATTCCGATTCAAGAAATTTCTTGCGTAACGGTCGCGGATCGCTTTCGCTTGGGTGAATCGATTCTTTCGAGAATTGCACAATCGGGCAAGGTTCGATGTCCCCCCAAGGATTGATATGATGGCTTAGCCCCGTTGCCGCTGGGCATAGGGCTTGCCCTTCCCCATCGTAGTAAGCATCCACAATAATAATCGGCTTCTTGGCTCGCATTTCCACCACAAACTGCCTTGCCCGCAAGGCCTGATCCGCCGACAGGCACAGGTCGAAGTTCGGTTTCGGTCCCATCGGGCGGTAAACGTGGAACCATGTGTACATCACCCCCATTTGAATCAGCCGATCGATCCATTCTTCCCGCAGCAGATCATCGATATTGGTCCGGCACAGCGACGTACAAACCCCTGTGAGAACTTTGTTATTCAGGCAGTTTTGCAATCCTTGTAACGTTTTCGACAGCACTCCGCTTCGGCCCCTTCGCTCATCGGAAATAATTTCGGTCCCCTCGACGGAAATTAACGGCGTTACATTGCCGAGTTCCCGCATCATTTTCGCTTTTTCATCCGTGATGAAATGACCATTCGTAAATATTTGGAAGTAGCAATCCCGATGGGGCCGAAGAAGCTCGAATAGCTTCGGGTGCATGAAAGGTTCCCCCCCCACTATGCCAAAGAAGGCATTCCCCATTTCCCGAGCTTCCCGAACCAGACGATGGAACTGTTCCGGCTCGATGGTTTGTTGTTTACTGGCCACATCGACCCAACAACCCTGACAACGCAGGTTACAGCTATTAATCACACTCACATAAAGAAACGGGGGGAAATACTCGCCGCGACGAAGCCTTTGGCGATGACGCAACACCGATAGGCCCCCGCGAACTCCCATGTTCCATGCCAGTTTCAGCAGCAGGCGTTTATCTGTTTCCAGCCATGCCCGTTTCGCTAATCCCCACAGCATCGTTGCACCACCTCTGAGTTATCCCTTCCCCTTATTTTAGGGAATCGAACCGGTCTGCGGCGGCAAATTCCTACTCTTTGATTGCTCGTTCCACGGCCGACTTGTATTTCTCTTCCACTGCCACTGGCGGACCCGATACTTTTATTCTGGCCGACAGCGTTTGATCCTTCGGCGGATAGCAATTATCTTTCGTGCAAATCAGCGGCCGAAATTTCACCGTGATTGTGTGATCTCCCTCGGGGATTTTCGGCGACACCACTACCTTTTGACTGTAGACTCCCCCGTTTGGATAAATCAGATATTCCATCTCCCCATCTTTCTTTATCTCTCCTCCTTTCGGATCGATTACTCCTCCCACCACGATAAATTCCTTTGTTTTCATCACCTGAAATCGATTCGTCTGCAATTGGGCCTCCGGCGAGATTTGCTGCGTGGGGTAAGTGTAATGATCCTTGGCCAGTTTCACTTCCACCAGCAGCGTCACCGTTTCCCCCGGTTTGGCATTTGCTGGCTCGACCTTTAACGTTATCGATTCCAGTCCTTTCGTTTCGGCAGCGAGTAACGGCTTCCCAGACAACACCAAAACACAAACCAACCAACTCCACGCCCACACGCTACGATTCATTTTCCACCTCCGAAGATTTTCTAAAATCTGATTGTACCCGATTCTCTACCTCTGTACAAAGGCTCTAAAAGGAGTTTCCCTTTTTATCACCCGTTACATCCATACCATCACACTGGGTTTCACCATGTACCTCTCGCGTCGTCAGGCCCTTGGGAGTTTGGCTGGTCTCGGGATCGCATTCCCTTCCCCGACCCAATCCCTCCAGGCACAACAAGCCACCTCGGACAAACTCGCTTCCCATCTCAAGCTCAGTTTGGCTGCCTATAGTTTCCGCCAATGGCTTGAATTGAACCAGAAACCGGCCCCCAAGTGGAACTATCCGCAATTTATCGACTATGCTGCCGGCTTACCCCTCGATGCCGTCGAACTGACTGCCTATTACTTCCCTGAAACCACCAGCGATTATCTCGCAGATTTGAAATTTCGCTGTACCCGTGCGGGGTTGGATATTAGCGGCACGGCCATTGGCAATGATTTTTGTTCCCCCGACCCTAGCAAATTGGCCGCTGAATTGAAAAAGACCAAAGAATGGATCGAGCATACCTCGCGGCTAGGCGGCAAAACCCTGCGGATTTTTGCTGGCAACCTTCCCAAAGGCGAACCCCTTGAAAAAACACAGGCCCGCTGTGTCGAGAAAATCCTCGAAGCCTGCGAGCATGCCAAGAAGTACGGCATTATTCTGGCCTTGGAAAATCATGGCGGAATTACCTCCACTGCCGAGCAACTACTCACTTTGGTCAAAGCGGCCAAGCACCCCAATTTGGGTGTGAACCTCGATACGGGCAATTTCCGAACGCCCGACCCCTATGACGATATGGAAAAGGTTGCCCCCTATGCAGTCGTCGCCCAGATCAAAACCGACATTACCCCAGAGAAGAAACCCACAGAAAAAGCCGATCTGAAACGAATTATCGAGATATTGAAAAAGGCACGCTTCCGAGGTTACATTGCCTTGGAGTACGAAGGCAAAGAAAATGCCCTCGAGGCCGTCCCCAACACTCTTCGCGAATTGGCTCAACTCAAAGGCTAAAGCATTTCAAACCTTGTAACACATCAACATGTCAACACGGACACACGTAAACATGTCAACATGTCAACACGTCAACATGTCAACATGTCAACATGTCAACATGTCAACATTGTCAACACGAAGGTGACCAAGGTGACCAAGATGAGCAAGGTGAACAACGAACATGATGCGGGCCTTTCTTTCCAATTGTTGGCCATCTTCGCGGATCATCGAGCAAAAGGCCTCATTTTCCCGAAGATGACCAAGGTGACCAAGAT
>CAZFDX010000469.1:0-1607 GCA_964518325.1 uncultured Alcaligenaceae bacterium
AATATCTCACCCCGATTCGCCGTCGTGGCACCCCAAAAAACTTTAGCATCGGTTTGCTTACTCAGGGAACGCACACTGCCATCAACGTAACCAACAAGCAATACCGAATAGGGAGATTGAGGTATCGTCGGATCACAATCCTTTAATTTCGGTTTGATTTGAAATGTTTTATTTGGAACAGAACCAATCGAATACGAAAAACCTTGTTCGTAGTATGTTACGGGATAAACATCATCAAGTGTATTATGATAACTTCCGGGAAACATACCTTCTAACTCACGATATCCTTCATATCCCGGCTCGTTATCTGCATAGGTAGGCCTTCTAGGACTCACTCGCGAACCAGATGAGAACATAAATGTCCAACACCAATCATAATAAATATCTTGGCATGAAATGTAATGTTGCGTAAACATAATTATGTTTGATGTTCCATCAGGAAAATCTGTATCAATTTTTGGTTTACACAATTTGGCAGAATAATAATTTACCGCATAACTCGTGATACGATTTTTCTTATTTGCCGTCATTTTTGAATAACTCGGATCATTACGATCTAAATAAAGTTTAGGCGTAAATCCTTTGAATGGACTATATTGGTAGATGTCTCCGTCTGTGTGCGAGTACGGATAATTTGTGAGGGATTAAGTTCGGTCAGGTAGATTTGCTACAATAGAATATGTCGGTTTATCTCGGTACTCAATCCGATTCCTTGTAGCTATCCTGACTGACATGATTGATCTCCAAAACGAATTTCAGAATGAAACGATTCCTTTGCATGGCGATCGGGGACAACAACAACCTGCCCCTTATCGGCCGAAGGAATGGTCTATTGCCATCAGCCGAGAGGCCGGCTCACAAGGAGGAAGTATCGGCAAGCGTCTCGGTAAGCGTTTCAACTGGCGGGTTTATGACCGAGAATTGTTGGAATACTTGTGTGGTAATCCCGTGGCCCGAGAAGAGGTTTTGGCCGATATCCCCACCGAAGCTAATCAATGGATCGAAGGGCGACTTCATCAACTTAAGCATAATCAACTTTTGGCAGCCGAAGCCGATCAAGGTGAAATGCCCCGCTTAGTTTTAGCGTTGGCCGCACGCGGAGGAGTCGTATTCGTTGGGGCCGGAGCGGGATTTTACTTGCCACGCGAAACTTCGTTGCATGTTCGGATTTGTGCTCCATTAGAGGAACGAATCACCTATATGGGTCAACTTCTTCGCCAATCCCCTGAAGAGGCATTACAATCGTTGCGACAACGCGACCAACGCCGAACTCAGTATCTTCAACAGCAATTTGGTGCACGGGCTTTGGACCCCTCTGAGTTCGATTTAACCATAAACAGCAACCAATTTGGCGAAGAAGGAACCACAGAATTGATTATCGTGGCCTTTCATCAAAAACAGGCACAGTGGGAAGAAGATTCCTCCGATACAGAATGATCCTACTGGAGATGGATACCCACCTTCTGGAGATGGATACCCACCTTACACAATCTCCCTCCCGAGGAGGAAGACCAACGAAATGGGGCCGAGTTCACATTGGGTTTCTTTGCGATTTTCGATTTTCGAGTTTCTCCACTTTGATTCTTGATTGTTTCTTCTTGATTCTT
>CAZFDX010000470.1:0-4541 GCA_964518325.1 uncultured Alcaligenaceae bacterium
AAATTGCAAAGGGTTTGGGCCACTTATTCAAAGACCTACGGAAGGGAGGAAATGGCGTGACCGGCTCCGATACTACCATCGTCGTCGATACGGAGCGGTTACCTAAAATCTATGGGAATAGTCATATTGCCTTGAACGATGTGACATTAACCATAGAACCGGGATGTGTCCTCGGATTATTGGGACCAAACGGAGCAGGTAAAACCACCTTCCTGCGTTTGGTGTTGGGCTTACACCGTCCCACGGCAGGGCGAGTCTCGGTCTTTGGAAAACCGATGACTCCCAATGCTGCCCTTCTTCGGAGACGGATTGGCTATATCCCGACCAATCCCCAATTCCCTCGCGGCATGACTCCGATCACCTATCTCGACTACATCGGTCGATTATTCGGGTTGTCGCGAGATGTGAGAAAACCCCGTTTGGCTGCCTTGGTTCGTGCAGTCGATTTGCTCGGCCATTCCTCGGCGGATGTCTCGCAATTTTCACCAGGGATGGTTTCTCGCTTGGCCGTGGCCGCCAGTTTGATTAACGAACCCGACTTGCTGATTTGGGATGAACCGACTCATGGCCTCGACATCGAAGCACGTCGCTCGATGCTCGAGTTAATCAAATCGCTGTCTCATGTGAAAACGCTGATTCTTTCGAGTCATAATCTCAGCGATGTGGATGAGGTTTGTAATCATGCGGCCGTCCTCAGTCAGGGGCAATTGATTTTTTCGGGAACCCTGCAAGAGCTGAAAGGTCGCATTCGCAAAAACCATTACGAAATGGACCTAGAAGGGGATCAAAAAGGGGTCACCAAAGCCGTCAGCCAAATCAAAAGTGTGGCCGATGTGAAACAAGTGACCCTCAGACAACGACGCCTTGAATTGGTGCTGAACGAACAATGCAATAACTCAGCGGTGTTATCGCAGGTTTTCAATACCCTCAGCGATAATCGCATTACCCTTGTGGGGTTGCGAACCGTCGGACAGCAAACCGAACAAGCCTATTTAGACCTAGTGGAAAAGGAGGAACAACGGGGCTTTGCCCGTATCTTCCAACCCGCAGAAGCCGCTTGACCTGTTTCGTGTTTATCTCAGGATCGATCTGAAGGATCGTACACTATGGAAAACCCAGCACTCGAAGTTCACTCCCGTTATAGCCGGTTTCTCCCCTACTTGGCTGTGCTTTCAACCGACCTGCGGCAAACCTTTCGGAATTGGGTCTATCGATTGTGGATTGTGGCGACCATTCTCGTAGCGATCGGCTTTTTACTCTATCGGTTTGGACTGCATCAAGAGGCAGGGATGGTTCGCCCCGCTTCGGTTCATTCAAGCGAATTATTCCGAGGGATTGCCCTAGGGAGTCTCGCTTTGATCGTGGTGTTAACCGTGTCGGCGGTGGCTTCCGAACGAGGAACCTTGGCCGACTCGGTCCTCAGCCGTGGGATTAGTCGCTATCAGTATTTCATGGCGAAACTGCATTCCCGCGCCATCGTGATTGTGTTGACCTTTGCCGTCATGTCCTCGTTCATGCTGGTGGCGTTCCATTTCCTTCTCGGCGAGGACCTCTCGCTAGCTGGGGTCACTTGGGCCGTGCTAACCATTTCGTGCTTGTTGATTGCGGTCGTTTCGGTGGGGGTCGCTATGGGAGCAATTACGAATAGCTCCGTCGTCGGTATCGCGGTTTTGTGGATCGCCATGTACGGGCTGGGAATCCTCATGAGTCTGCTACCCCAAACTTTCCCCTCTCCAGAAAAGGTGATCGCCCGACTTCCCTTTGTCCTACGCGGGGAGTACGAACTCAACTCTTTAGGAGAGTGGGTTCTTGGCTCTTTGTTTGTGGCGTTCGTAGCCTCCACAATCGGTTTGATTGCATTTGCCCGCCGCGATGTCTGATTGGCAGAATTCCTGATTATGCAGAATTCCTGAACCAGCCAAGCCCTAGCTCAATCATCCCTGATGACGTCGGTCGCTTCGCTGGTCAATTTATCTCTTGTTGGTCCGAAGGTGAGTCGTGAGTACTCACCCTAGAGAACAGAGGGGATAACGCAATGACAACTTTTCTGACAAACTTAGTCGAATCTGAGCAACCCAGTCGAAATTTCTTGTGGTGTGTACCTCACTCTTTCCAAGTTCTCCGAATTCCCGTTGGGGATCGTATGGGAATCGCTTTCGGAGGGGGGGGGCAAACCGCATTAGATTATTGGTCGTAACTTCATATAAGCCAAGGATTTATAATCAAAGGTCTCATTTGCGGATTATTCCTAAGAGTCAACCGAGAACGATCGGAAAGGGGGAAGCTCTGGTTGCAGATGCTTGATCGTCCCACTTGACCAAGGATAGAATAATATGGTGAAACTTTGACTCACGTTGTCAATCTAAAAGATTAAAAGCAAAAATCAAATACAAAAACAAAAGGAGTTTCACATGCAAAGCAGTACGCGAATATTGTTGGCCTTAACCTGTCTGACAATCGGTGCGGTTGGCGGTGCATTGATTTGGGCTCCCTATCAATCCATCATTGGACAAGCGAAAGCCCCGATCCTTCCGACAGAAATCACCTCGTATCGAGATGTGGTGAAAGCGGTGGTGCCTGCCGTGGTGTCCATTGAGTCGCGAGGGAAGGTCCGGCGATTGACCGGTAAACCGGCCGAGTTAGGTTTCGGTTCGGGTGTGATCGTCGATCCGAAGGGAATCATTCTCACGAACTATCATGTGATTGAAGGAGCCGATTCGGTTGAGGTCTCGCTGCCGGATGGTCGGAAATTCGTCACGAAAGATATTCAAGGGGATCGCAAGACCGATCTGGCGATTGTTCGTATCCAAAGCGATAAGCCGCTGCCTTTTCTGGAGCTAGGCGATAGCGATCAACTGGAAGTGGGGGATCGAGTTTTGGCAGTGGGTGCCCCGTTTGGTTTGACTGGTACGGTCACTCATGGAATCATTAGCGCGAAGAGCCGTAACTTTAAGCTGAATTTCTACGAAGATTTCCTCCAAACCGATGCTGCGATCAACCCCGGAAATTCGGGAGGTCCCCTCATCAGTTTGGATGGCAAGGTGATTGGGATTAACTCGGCCATCAAGAGTAAATCGGGAGGATTCCAAGGAATCGGGTTAGCGATTTCGAGTAATCTCGCCAAAGAAATTATGACCCAACTTCTCCGAGATGGGGTGGTGCGTCGAGGTTATCTCGGTGTGCAAATCCGCGATGTGGATAGTGAAGTGGCCCCGAAACTGGGCGTGAAAGAATCGGAAGGGGTATTAATCACCAAAGTGTTTGAAAATAGCCCTGGCGCCAAAGGGGGCCTCCGAGCGGGAGATATCATCTCCTCGGTCGGGGGTAAGAATGTCAAGGATGGTTTGACGCTGCAACGTGCGGTGGCCTCGTTGCCGGTTGGGAAAGAAGCCGATGTGGCCATTATTCGAGAAGGGAAACCTCAACATCTCCGTATCAAGATTGAGGAACAACCCGAAGAATATGGCATTATTTTCCCCAATGATTGATCCGTCCTATTCCCACTACCGTCAACTCCGTCCGAACCTCAGTCAACTACGTCCAAATCTCAGTTAACTACGTCCGAACCTCAGCTAACTCCGCCCGAATCTCCAGTCAACTTTGCGAGAATCTCTGTTGATCGATTGGTCAACGGATTGGCAAGTCCTCTTCCCAATCTGTGTGAGGCCCT
Source organism: uncultured Alcaligenaceae bacterium (assembly GCA_964518325.1). GTDB lineage: Bacteria > Planctomycetota > Planctomycetia > Gemmatales > Gemmataceae > SKW135. The sequence continues at coordinate 3,671 of CAZFDX010000470.1, forward strand.
TCGTTTCAGATCGAGAGTAACCGATGGGGGGCAACCCTTCTTCCCAATCGGTGTGAGGTCCTTCGCATCTCATCGGACAGGTTCCACATCGTGCCATGCGGTAATATCCATTCGAGAATGCGGATTATTTTGCGGGTTATCCAACGCCTGATGGTAAACATCTTCGGCAAATGGTCCCATTTGGGACAACGCAGCCAAAGGAACCCGTGTGTATTCTCGGTAAATCACGAACTCATCCGCCGAGGGGGCAATCGCACTGGGAGGGGTGGGCATAATATCCTCGGCGAGCCTTAACAGGGGTTCCCCTTCGGTCCCATCCGGAATGGCCGTGACGGTCACTTCCCCCATGTCGAAGTTGCGCACTTGAACCCCAGGATCGGCTTGGTCATAGAGCCAATAGACCGCTTGAGCGGCCGAGTTCGCATCGGGAAAACGAGTGAAATACATCGGGGAAAGTTGGCTGGGTCCCAATCGCGGACGAAGGAAGTTACGGGCTTCCTCTTCGATGGTCACCTGTAACGTCGAGACCAAATTCGGGGCACTAATGCACACGGAAAAGAGCGCATTGAATTCTTGCTCAATCCGTGCTTGTAGGCCTTTGTCGAAATTCCGAACATCGTCTCGGGAGATCGAATCTTGCAAGACCTGCACGGCCCGATCGAACGATTCGACTCCGGGCGGCAGGAGAATAAACTCGGGTCGAATGCGGAGTTCCTGTCGAGGTTTCTCGAACTCGTGCAAAACCTCTTCCAAGCGTTGCCGACAGAATTTCAGGTCCGAAACTTGATCGGTGAGTTTTTGTTTCGCTGCGATGTAAATCCGACAAACTTCGCGAGCAATCAGGGCCGGAAGTCGTTGACTGGGGTAATTG
>CAZFDX010000471.1:0-2408 GCA_964518325.1 uncultured Alcaligenaceae bacterium
CGCTCATTTTGTGCAACGGGCGAGGGCCAATTTGAAGACTGGGTTAAATCCCCCGAATCCGGTTCGTTTCAACTTGGATTCGCCTTTTTACACCTCTAAAATTACCGCAAACGGATGATCAAATAGACGAACCACAAGAATAATCCTTCTTGTAGAACGAAGGGGGTCTTTGTTGCGTCGGTTTTTTTGTCGTGGGTTCATTCAATTACCAGAAGGGTCCGTTTTCTCCGAAAAGATTTTCAGAAGGTATTGAGATATGCCAACACGTCCGACTCCTTGGGCAATCGCGGTGTTATTTTCTCCGCTTTTGATTGTGGTGCTGCTCTGGGGGCAGGAGAAAACCGAAGAGGTCAAATCCGTGACGCCAACCGTGCGTTGTGCGGACCCCAACTCGAAAGATCAAGACGATATGGGGATTTGGATTCACCCGACCGATTCTTCGTTGAGTACGATTATCACTTCCGATAAAAAGGCGAATCAATTATTTGTGTATGATCTTACGGGCAAAACCATTCAAGCGATCCCTGCCAAGCATCCGGGCAGTTTGGATGTTCGGTATGGCTTTCCTTTGGGCCAAGAGAAAATCGATATTGTTGCTTTCAACCAACGGGACGGTTCCAAGATTGTGGTTTTCAAAGTCGATAGCAAAACTCGGAAGCTCGAACGTGTGGACGACGATACCATCCGCACTACGGAAAATTATGGGGGGACGCTGTATCGTAGTCCCAAGACGGGTCGGTTTTATTTCGTTGTCACTTCAAAAACGGGACAGGTCGAGCAGTATGAATTGAACGATAACGGTAACGGAAAAATTGCAGGGAAGAAGGTCCGAAGTTGGCGGATCGGCCTGTGTGAATCGGCCGTGGCAGATGATGAGACCAGCAAAATTTATATCAGTGAAGAATCGAAAGGCGTTTGGGAAATCGGCGGGGAACCGACCGATCCGACACCGGGTCGACTGGTCATCAAACTCGGTGAAAATGGCCTAAGCGGCGACGTCGAAGGCTTAGCGATCTATCACCTTCCTGAAGGAAAAGGGTATTTGATTGTCTCGAATCAGGGGAAAAGCAATTTCAAGGTTTACGAACGCACAGGGGGCAAATTTTTGGGAACCTTTTCGGTAGAAGGGGCCAAAAACACCGACGGTTTAGATGTTTGCAACGCCAATTTAGGCAAGGATTTTCCCAAAGGATTATTTGCCTGCCACACCGGCGAAAAAGGATGTCCCGTGCTTTTGGTGCCTTGGGAGAAAATTGCCAAAGCCCTGCCCGTTGAATTAAAGGTCGATACCTCTTGGGATCGTCGGAAGTAAATTAGGATCGTCGGAAGTGACCCTTGCGAGTAACGGCCTATCGTGAAAACGATCGAACGATTGTTTGATTCTGATTCTCAAAGATTCTTCTCATTGAGAAGGATATTTTGAATGAGGCACCTCAACTCGAACAGGTACCAACTCCCAAAAATTCCTCTGAAGAAAGGCGAAACAGACCACATCTCCCATGGCGATTTCCTATGCTGATGATTGGTTCCATTTCGGCGGACCAATACCAACTCCCTTTTCTCTCTCGGAGGTTGTTCCATGTTTTGGCGAATATCCCTAGGGATCGCAGCGATATTGCTGACTATCCCCTTGAGTGGGAACGCACAAGAAACGAAGAAAACTCAACCGATGAACATTTTGTTTATCGTTTCCGATGACCTGACGAATAACACCCTTGGTTGTTACGGCAGCACGATGAGTTTATCCCCGAATATCGACAAATTGGCCCAAAAAGGGGTTCGGTTTGATCGGGCCTATTGTCAATTCCCGTTGTGCAATCCCAGTCGAGCGAGCTTTCTGACGGGCCTTCGTCCCGATACCCTGAAAGTTTACGAGAACGCCACCCAATTCCGCAAAAACCTTCCCGATGTGCAAACCTTGGGGCAGACCTTCCAAAAAGGAGGGTACTACGTTGCCCGTGTCGGCAAGTTGTATCACTATGGGGTACCCGCAGAAATTGGAACCGATGGCCTTGATGATAAACCCTCGTGGAAAGATGTTTTTAATCCGCGAGGACGTGACAAAGATGATGAAGACGAAAACCTCATTTTCACTCTCAATCCCGATGCGAAAGGATCGGCCCGCTACGGAGGTTCACTCAGTTGGCATGCCTCGGCTGGTGAGGATAGCGAACAGACCGATGGAAAAATTGCGGCCGAGATTGTCAAACTGATTGAATCGAAGAAGGATCAACCTTTCTTCTTGGCGTGTGGATTTTTCCGTCCACATACCCCGTATGTGGCACCCAAAAAGTATTTCAACATGTATCCCTTGGAGAAGATCAAGCTGCCTGAAGTGCCCGAAAATCATTGGAAAAATCATCCTGCTGCGGCATTTGGAAGCCACAGAAAAGAGCAATAAAAATTGA
>CAZFDX010000472.1:0-1611 GCA_964518325.1 uncultured Alcaligenaceae bacterium
AAATCGTGGCGGCTGCGGCCACTGAGTTGCTCATCCTTATCGGCCCCGATCGTGTGACCGAGAAGCGTGTCCCCCGGCTCGGCACACGCGGGAAGCTGCCGATTGAAGTCGTGCCCTTTGCCGTGCCCTTCGTGCTCCACCACGTGCAGCAGCGGTGGGGCTGGGCGGCGGAACTGGTGCAAGAACGCGGCCGCATGGTCGCTTCGGACAACGGCAACGCGATCGTGCATCTGAGCATTCCCCCCTTGGATGATCCGCGCCAGCTCGACGAGCAACTGCACGCATTGCCCGGAGTGGTGGATACGGGGCTGTTCCTGGGGATGGCCCACGCGGTGCTCATTCAAGAGGGCGATCAAGTCCAGGAGTTGCGGCGAGGCCCCTAAATTGCTACTCCATTCGGGGCATGCTCGACTTCGCCATCACTGCCTTTGTGTCGATACTGTTCCTGGTTGATCCGCCGGGCACCATTCCGGTGTTTTTGGCATTGACCGTGAACTACACTCCGGCCCGCCGCCGCCGCACCGCTTTGGTGGCATGCGTGGCCGCCACCCTGATTATGATGGGTTTTGCCCTGGTGGGGAACATGCTGTTCCGCTTCCTGGGCCTGACGCTGCCCGCGTTTCAGATCGCCGGCGGCTTCATTCTCTTCCTGGTCGCCCTGGACATGATCCGCTCCGAAACGGGCCAAGGCGAGCCACGCGGCCCAACCGACGACACCAGCGAGCGCGCGGGCAGCATCGCGATCACGCCCTTGGCGATTCCCTTCCTGGCGGGGCCGGCCGCCCTCTCCACGGTGTCGGTCCTGATGTCGCGGGCCGACGGTCCGGTGCAGGCGGCCACGGTGTTGGTGGCGATCGGCCTGACCGGATTCATCGCGTACATCACCCTCCGACTGGCCAGCCCCATTCAACGCCGCTTAGGCACGACCGGCATTCACGTCCTGGGTCGCATTCTCGGTCTGGTGCTTGCGGGGATCGCCGTCCAATTCGTGCTCGACGGCCTGACCGCCGCCGGTATCATCCCGCCCAAGCCGTCCCTGAACCCCGTCCCGAATCCGCGCGGTTGAAGGCTCCCCTGAACCCCGTCCTGATTCCCCATGGTTGAAGGCTCCGGTGGGGGATTGCCCCAGCCGCCGGGTGCGTGAGTTCCGTCTTCCCGCGCCCCTCATCCCGCCGGCGGTTCGTCCATCCCGCTGTGGGCGAAGTGGTTGACATCACCGCATCAAGCGAGACAATGCGCCGGTAGATTCGTCCTCTCCCGGAGCTGTGCTATGGTCGCTACACCGACGCCCCGTACCGAACCGAGAGTCTCCGATGGGAACCTCTCCGTGCCGCGGCTGACGCCACCGAAGGTTCCAGCTCAGAAAATGCTCATTGGCGGCAAGTGGGTCGATGCCGTCTCGGGCAAGACCTTCCCGACCATCAACCCCGCGACGCGCGAGCCGATCTGCGAGGTGGCGGAAGGCGATCAGGCCGACATTGATTTAGCTGTGAAGGCGGCCCGCACGGCGTTCGAGAGCGGCCCATGGAGCCGCATGAACCCGTCGGAGCGCGGCCGCTTGATTCACAAACTCGCCGACGCGATTGAGGCCCATCGGGATGAACTCGCGGC
>CAZFDX010000473.1:0-5679 GCA_964518325.1 uncultured Alcaligenaceae bacterium
GTTCGACCGTGAACGAAAGGATGTCATCGTGATGGACTTCGGCCTAGCTCGCGGCCCGCGTATGGGAGACGCTCGCGGAACACAAAGCGGCGTCATCATGGGCACCCCTGCCTACATGTCGCCCGAACAGGCCAGCGGCGGTTCGAAAGACGTTGGCCCCGCTGGGGACATTTACAGCCTCGGCGTGGTGCTTTACGAACTGCTCACCGGCACGCGACCGTTCAAGGGAACCGCGACAGAGGTGATCGGGCAGATTTTGCATGTCGAACCGGAGAAACCCTCGCAGCGTCGCACTGGGATCGACCCTCGGCTGGAGTCGATCTGCCTGAAAGCGATGGCCAAACGACCGGAGGAACGGTTCGCATCCATGAAGGAGTTCGCTGCCGCGATTGATGCCGTCTTGCGGACGCCGAAGCCCGTGAGCGGCTCAGCGGAAACGATGCAACCGGTCGCGACCCGCCACGACGGCGAGGAGGCCACGTCGAGCGAGAACATGGCCGACCTGTTCGCCGTCATGTCGATGGAGCGAAAGGCGACCCGCGCCGAAACCGCGGCCGTGGTGGAAGCCGCACTTTCTAAACATCGCACTCCGCGTTGGGTGTTCGTGGCGATTGGCTTGGTGATGCTATTCGGGTTCATCGCACTCGGCGGCATCATTTTCTTCACCCGCACGCCGACCGCCACGGTGATGATCAACATCGACGTGGACCTGAACGACAAGACGCTGAGCTTTTTCCTCGACGGAAAGCAAGTCTCGGCCGAGTCGCTGCAGGCACCGATCGAACTGAAAGTCGGCACCCACGAGTTGCTCGTGAAACGTGGCGAAGAAGTGGTTCGCAAGTTCACGTTCACCGTCAGCCGCGACGCTGGACCGCGGATCGAACTCCGTGAGGAGACCCCGCCGAAGAAGGAGCCTCTGCCGAAAAAGGAACCTCCGCAAAGCGATCCGAAAACGCCTGACGACCTCGCTCGTTGGCAAGGAACGTGGCGGTGCGTGGCCGAGCACTCCAACGGCAAGCGACTGACGGACGAGGAACTGAAACAACGCGGCACAATCATGCGGATCGAAGGCAATCGCCGCGAGGTCGAACGCACTTTAGATGGTCGCTTCTCTCGTTACGCTGGTAACTTCCAAGTCAACTCGGCCAAGTCGCCGAAAGAGTTCGATTACGACGATGAACAGGGAAAAGGGCCGCGGAATTTCCATCGCGGTATCTACGAATTCGAGGGTGAACGTTTGCGGCTGATTTATCGACATGCCCAAGGAAACGTGCCGCAACGGGCCGGATGGAAAGACATCGGCCAGGCCAACGTCGTGTGGTTCGAGTTTGAGCGAGTGCCGGAAGACCCCGACCGGAAACTCGCCGAGTGGCTGCTGTCGCTCCCGCCTCAACCCGGTGCTGCACGCGCCGTGTTTGTCGCTACCGAAGACGGTCAAGAACGACGCATCGACGATGTCAAGTTGTTACCAGCTGGCAAGTTCCGCGTCACACAGATCGACACTTGGGGCAACAAGAACGTGACCGATGCCAATATCGAACCGATCTTGCAGTGGCTCGAACGATCTAAGGTGGACAAGATCAGCTTTCACGGCAACGTCATCGGCGACACTACCGTCGAGAAGCTCGTCAAGATCAAGACACTCAAGACTATCTGGTTGGGCGGCACCAAAATCACCGACCGTTCGTTGGAACTGCTGGCCACGCGGCCCGACCTGCGATTGACCGGCTTCGACGGAACCAAGATCACCGATGCCGGTGTTGTTCACCTCGCACGAATGACGGAGCTGGAATCCCTTGGCTTCTACAACACGCCGTTGACCGATGAAGGTCTCAAGCATCTTGTCGGGTTGAAGAAGCTCCGCATTCTCAATCTCGGCGTCACCAAGATCACGCCCCAAGGATTGCGACTTCTGAAGGACCTACCGATTGAAAGGCTCAATATCATCGCCTGTCATCCGGTGACCAGAGAATTGAAGGTGTTGAAGGATTTTCCGAGGCTGAGTCATTTGGAGGCCTCCGGCCTCAAATTAATCGATAAAGATGCCGAAATTTTGGCGGAATTACAATCGCTGGAAACACTTGCTCTAAATCACAACCGTCTTTCCGACGAAGGACTTCAAAAGCTGACCGCACTCAAGAATCTCAAAGAACTTGCGATCACAGCCAACCCCGTGACCGCCGAAGGAGTGGCCAAGTTTCAAAAAGCCTTGCCGAAATGCACGGTACATTGGGATAAGAAGTAATCTCACTAGGGTCGGCATGAGAAATTTTTGAGGCGGAGTGATCGCTTTCTACGCAGGAGATTCCGGTATACCGGAATCTCTCCTCAATCTTGTTAAGGCAGGCTTGTTGTTGGCGAAAACGATTATGAGTCTTCACCCTGAGGAGTGGCTGCAGAACCTGCGAGCAACCCCCCATCTATGCTGAATTCGCTCCCCGTGATGTAAGTGGCTTCATCGGATGCGAGCAGCACAGCCACGGCCGCAACCTCTTCGGGCTGGCCAAATCTCCGCAAGGGGGTATCTCTCACTAGCCCTGCCATGCGTTGTTCTCGATCGGGTCCTTGTCCGAGCATAGGTTCCCACATGGGGGTCAGAATGGCTGCAGGATGAATAGAATTACAGCGAATCTGTAGGCCTTGTTCCGCACAATAAAGAGCCACCGATTTTGTATGATTCCGAATGGCGGCCTTAGAAGAGGCGTAGGCTGCTGCGCTCGGGATGCCCACAAGGCCTGAACGCGATGAAATGTTTATGATGGAACCACATTTATTCGGCCGCATCGCTTGGATCGCATACTTGCAACCTAGGAAGACCCCATCCAGATTAGTCTCATGAACAGCACGCCACGCTTGCAGGCTGGCATTTTCGGGATCATGAACAAAATTCCCCTCCTCGAAACCTGTAATCCCAGCATTATTAACGACTACATCAAGGCGACCCTCTGTTTCAACAATCAGCTTTGTGACCAAGAACCAGTCCGGCTCTTGACGAACATCCAAATGCAGGTATTTCGCAGCTGAACCCAGCTGGCTAGCTGTGAAGGTGCCTAGTTCATCGTTGATGTCGGTGAGATAGACATAGGCTCCCTCCTTGAGAAAGGCTTGGGCAATCGCTTCGCCGATGCCTCGGGCTGCTCCTGTGACTAGAGCAACTTTCCCTCGTAGCCTTGACATGATTTCTCCTCGTATTCCGGCAACAGCATGACTCGGCTAGATCGAGACCGGTTCAGCTTTAGGTCAAGAAATCCTGAATTTTATCGAGAGGGAGGCTAGTGCATTTCTCATTTTGCTCTGGAGCAGTTTCAAGGTTAGTGGAGCGTCAAGGATGCCGGATCGTCATCGGAAAAGAGTATCATCATCGGAGATTATCAGCGGGACACCAATCCAGAACTTGCTCTACGCGAGACAAAATTACCAGATGTTTCAAAAAATGATGCGAATCGGGGGCTCTCTAACTTTAAGGTGGAAACCTCGATCGATTCTCTTTCAACAAAGGTAGTATTTTTGTTGAAAGGTTCGCCAAGGTAAATTGAATCGGCTCAATTGCAGGCAAAAAAAAATCACTCGGATCGCTTGTACCACCTCTCCCTTGGCCAATTCGATCCGAGTGATGAATAATAAAATATAAGCGAAAGGTGTGCCAAAGATCATTTCTTTGAAGGTGAATTTTTCTAACATATTATTTTACAGTGGTTTAAGGGCATTATGAGAATTGCCCTCTGGTTTCTCATTTATTAGAGCTTCATGAAATGTGCCCAGTCTTGAAGCAAAATCTGTTATCGAATCAAGCAGTCGAAATGGGGTCGAGGAAGGTGAATCCACTGAAGGGCTTTGCTGCTCCCAGTCATCATAATCATTCTGATGTCGCTAAGCCTCTCAGCCTCCTAGGGGCTTTCGATCGATCTTGAGTCAATTTGAAAGATTGAATCGGGATAATTCCTCTGGGGGTTTTATAATCTGCTGAGTGTGAATAGATAGGGATACTTCAGGGGGAGAATTTATGTTGAGATCGGTTGGATTTTCACGAGTACGCCACCTCGGTTTGATAGGGGCATTTTTTCTTGGTTCCAGTCCCCGACTTTGGGCGGATGCGGCCCCTAATTTTAATCAACAGGGGGTGCAAGAATTTTTCATCGGCATGATCGTTTGCGTGGGGGTGTTTGTTCTGCTCACCTTGGGCGTTCACCTTTTTGCGACGATTTATGTTTTTCGCGATTGCAAAAAACGGGGCTTTAATCCCACTGCTTGGATGATTTTTTCCATCTTATTGGGGTTAATTGGGCTGATTGTGTATCTGTTCATGCGAGAGAGTCTCAGCCAACAGCTCGCCGCGGAGCAAGCCGATCGTGAGGAACCCCAAGGTCCTATTATCAACAACGATTGGAACCAAGCCGAGAAATAAGAATTGGTCTGGGGCCAAGAAAATTAGTTTGAAAAACAATCGTTCGTCAGGTTTGAGAAAAACGCTTCGGGGAGTTGAGGGCGATCGAAGTGGAGCGGAGAGGAAGAAGCCGCAAACGATTATCGGCGGTCGAGGGCGTCCATCCAGCGAACCATTTCACGGAAAACGGCATCGTCATCGTTGACGTATTCTTTGCCGGATTCCTTCATGATTCGCAGCCAAACGGGATATTTCTTTTCCTTCAACAGGGCCGCCCCTTTTTCGATGTCTTTGATGGTGGGGTCTTTTGCACCCCCGACGACAAAGAAACTGATGGGCTGATTCGGTTGGGGGTCTTTGGGATTGGTCGCTAGGCTGGCCGCCACAGGAACGCAACCACGGAAAACGTCGCGGGCATTGAAGCCAAGGTAGTAGGCCATTTATCCGCCGATCCCCGTTCCGTGAATAATCACACGTTGTCGATCAATGGTGTATTCGTTGAACACCAAGTCCATATCTCGTCGAATATCCTGCGCTTCGCCCGGAACCCAACCGGTGTTCGAGCCGGCTTTCGGTCCCATGATGATGAAATTGTATTTTTCGCAGAAACGATCCCAAAGTTTGGACATATCGTCGGCATCGCGGCCATCGCGACCGGCCGCATGGAGCCAAACGATCAACCCATGCGAGACATTCGGATCGTAATTGTCGGGGATGTGAACCCAATACTCGCGGTTGAGGGCTTCGTTCTTTTTCCGGATCAGGCCCGTTTTGATTTTGGGCTTCTCCTCATCTTTTTTCGCTTCTTTCTTGGGTTCCTCTTTTCCTTTGGGAAGTTCTGCCCCCACGGGTTTTTGTGGTTCTAAGGCTCGCCCTTTGCTGGCGGGCGCGTTGGGTAATTCGGCAGGGACTTCGTCGGGCTGGAGAGAAAGGGTCACATCGATATTTTCCACTTTGTCATCCGCCGCTCGTTTGACTTCGAGAGTTAGGGCAGTGCCGTTGGAGAATCCTTGCATGATTTGGGCAAATTGTTGTCGGCCCGAGAAGGGACGAAGGCCACCGGGCATGGGTCCTTTGGGAGCATTTTTCAGACCCACTTTGAGAATCCGATCGCCGATTTTTAGACCGGCTTTATCCGCAGGAGAACCGGCAAAAACATAGCGGATTTCCAGCCCCACTTCGGGATCGTCTCGCATGGGGAGAATTCCAAGGAATCACGGTTCAAACGATTGGGTGGTTCCAGAAAGTTTAATATCCTTAATTTCCAATTCTTGCTCACCCCGTTTGATTTTGAG
>CAZFDX010000474.1:0-6113 GCA_964518325.1 uncultured Alcaligenaceae bacterium
GAGATGGGGCCGGTGCGGCCATTTTGGGTGCCTCGCATAAACCGAATTTCGGTGTGCGATGTGTGAAAATTTATTCGGATGGGGAAGCCGCCAAACTCATCAATGTGCCAGGGATGGTTTCGCCCTCCGTAAACGGCGAACCCATGAAAGAATTTATGACCATCAACGGCCGCGAGGTTTTCAAATTCGCGGTTCGCAAAATGGCCGAGTTGATGCAAGATGCGATTCTCGAATGTCGCCGAATGGGTGTCGAAGTCGATTACCTCATTCCCCATCAGGTGAATCAACGGATTATCGATGCTGCCTTGGAATCGACGGGTTTTCCTGCCTCGAAAGTGATGGTCAATCTGAACAAGTATGGCAACACTTCGGCGGCATCGGTGCCGATTGCACTCGATGAGGCCTTCTCCGAGGGGCGACTAGGACCCGGAAAAACGATCCTTCTCGTGGCCTTCGGGGGGGGCTTGACTTGGGGTTCTGCGCTCATCACCTTGTAATCTTCAGGATCGATCATGTCGGATGAAGCGTTTCTCGATGAAGCCCATCTCCAAAAGAGAGAACGCCTGCTACTCGAGGGGCTACGGGCCGCTCTCGGAGGTCCTGCGGAACATCTTCTCTACAAAGTGGGAAAACACGAAGGATTGTTCCCCGCAAAGTCGGGTCTTTCTGGAGAAGCGGCCCAATTCGCTCTTGCCCAAGGATACCTCCAACATATCCGAGACGAAACTCGCGGCCGTGCCCATCTTGAATGGGTGACCCTAACCCCTAAAGGGATCGAATTTCTCTATCAGCACGATTCCCCCAAAGCGGTTTTGGGTGAGATGCGAGAACTGCTTCGATCGGCTCGATCGGGCATCCCTTTGTGGCAAGAAGCCGTCCTAAAAAATCTGGAACGCTTTGCGATCGATGTCTCGGAGCAAATGGCCAAATACCTCGCTTCGCTCGATGCTCTCAGCAAACGAGTGGATGAGGTCTTGAAAAGATATGATGCGCCCCCGCCTTTGGATGAAGAAACACTTTCGCTGGTCCCTTGGGGGAAAGACGTGGTGGCCTATCTTGAACACCGAAAAGAAGGGGGCGCTACCGAGGATTGCTCACTGCCGGAACTTTTTGGGGCCATCCGAAACAAAATCCCCTATCTGACCCTGCGAGAATTTCATGAAGGTTTACGCCGACTGGCTGAGGCGAAAATCATCAAACTTCTGCCCAACGAAGCGGCTATCCCCAAGCCGGAATATGCCCTTGCCTTGGATGGGAAATTGATGTACCGCGTGCAACGCTAATCAGGAACGGGCCAAAGTGGCTGCAATAATTTCTTGGAAGAGTTCGGCATGGGTCATGCCCATTGCTTTGGTAATCAAACAAATGTCACCGGTTTCGGGATTGAGTCCGGGTAAAGGATTGGCCTCGATGAAATAAATTTCTCCGTCACGAATGCGGAAGTCGAGTCGCCCAATATCGCGAATGCCCAAAATATCACATGCCGCCAAGGCCGTTTCTTCGAGTTGATTCAAAAGATCGGCAGAAAATTTGGGGGGACAAATATACTCCACACGGTCATGCCAGTCCCGTTTCACTTCAAGGCTATAGATAAAGCGCTCGGGATTTTGCCGAGGTTTAATGTGCATGCAACCCAGAATGCGTAGCGGATCGTGCCCGACCACCCCAACGGTTACCTCATGCCCTTCGATATATTCCTCCAACAAAACGGGTTGTTTGTAGTCGGCGGCGAGGGAAACCAAAACCGGCCCGACCTGTTCTGGTTTCTCGATCAAGCATTTCGAGCGAATCCCCTTAGAGGAACCTTCGTAATTTGGCTTAGCAATCAAGGGGTATTGCAGACCCGTTTCCTCCACAAGAGCAGGGAATTCCGCATAATCACCATCGTAAACTCGTTGCGGAAGTACGATCAAGGCCCCATTGGGGGTCAACACATTCGCATCTTGAACGGTGCGGCGGGCGAGGTCTTTGTCCAGACAAATACCCAACGTGGTGACATCGGACCCCGTGCAGGGAATGCCGAGCATCTCACACACCGCAGGGACCCGCGACTCTCGATTGCGCGAAATGCCAACCCCTTCGGCAATGTTGAAGACTAACTCCGGCGGATGGGTCAATAGTTTTTGCAGCAACTCGCGACCATCTCCGAGTTCGATCGTCTCATGACCTAACTCTTGCAAGGTTCGTGCGATGGCAGCCACCGTGGCCGGTGTATCGAACTCTTCGTCAAGGTCATCGGGTGCCCCCGCAGGAAGTGGACCGGCGGATTTCAAATCGAAGGCAATACCAACTCGCATACTTGTTTCCTTTCCAGAACGATGCCATTCTAAGGGAATTACGAGGAAACAAAAAGGTCTTGGGCCAGATTCGGATCAAAACAGTTTGAAAGCGAGAAAGATAAATTCCCTGTCGTCACATCTCCCCCCCCACCACGAACGCTTATTTGGTAGAAGAGTGGATCCCTAACGAGGATCATGAATACCGAAGATCAACTTCACTTAGATCAATCGTAATCGAAGCTCATCATCCCCACCGTCAACAATCCCTATCGAAAACATTCGTAATCGAAGCTCATCATCGCCACCGACAAAAACAATCGTGAGCCATAACACCCCCCATCCCATCCTCGCACATTTCCCGCTTATCGGATAAACCCAAGGATCACCACGATTGCTATCTCCTGTAGACCGAATTTTCTCGGATCAAGATCGCCTATGTTCATTCAAAAAGGCGTACGACTGTTGAGCAATCGCCACCGCATTATGGGAGTGCCGACTGAGTTCCACAAAAATGCCTCTTTGATAATTGATTTCCATCAGGGTCTGAAAAATTTTCTCGAAGGGGACCTGCCCTTCTCCGAACATCAAATGATCGTGTATATCGGGGTTCATATCCTCAATATGGATATTCCAAAGAACGTCTTTCCATTCCCGAAGATGTTGTTCGATGGGAAATTCTCTGAGGCAAACCAAATGCCCTACATCCAAGGTCAAACCAAATTGGGGGCGGTTCACCTTTTCGTACAAACGGCGGTAAGAGGCCATCGTATCGATCCACATTCCCGGCTCGGGTTCAAAGGCAAGGCAAACCCCTTTTTTGTCGGCATAATCGCACAATAACCAAAGTTGCTCAAGCAAACGTGCTTCCAAAACTTCGGGCTGTGCCGCATCCGTTGCGGTGCCAGACCAAAAACTAATCGTTTGAGCATGCAAATAGGGGCACAGGTCGATGGCTTGTTCAAGGAACTTTCGTCGCACTTCCCTTTCCTGCGGACTTGGCGAAATGAGGGTCGGTTGATGCTTGCGGCGAACATCGAGCAGGAATCGCGCTCCGGTTTCGATCACCACTTCTCGAAACTCGTAACGTCGGATCAATTCGCCGATTTTTTGGGCACGGGGAAGATCATCGGGGGTCAGGTGAGCATAATCCAGCGTCAGACCAATCGCCTCGTAGCCGATCTCACGAAGGATCAGCAGGGCATCTTCAAGGCGATGATACGAGAATCCGTTAGTGTTGTAACCGAGCTTCATGGAGTGGCTTCGAGGTACTCGACTTCGGGAATCCGTTTTCGCAGTTCCGATTCCATCCCCATCACAAGGGTCATAATCGTTGCGGGACAACCAGCGCAGGCCCCATTCAGTCGCACGCGGGCACAGCCTTGCTCCACATCCAAAACTTCGATACTGCTCCCATCGAGTTCCATTAGCGGGGCAATTTCGTTACGAATGACCGTTTCGACACGGTCGCGAAGCTCGCTCATAGTTTTAGTCCTTGTGTGCGTTGGCGGATTTCTTGAATATCCTTGTGCAATTGGTTCTGAAGCTCCGAGACCGAAGAAAATTTTTGCGTGTCCCGTAGCCGATCGATCCACTCGACCACAAGAGGCCGACCGTACAAATCTCCGGAATAATCGAGCAAATGCACTTCGAATTTTTGATTCAATTCGTTGAAGGTCGGATTCGGCCCGATATTGGCCGCCCCCCAAAATCGTGTCTGATCCTGTGTGACCCGTACCAAATAAACCCCCTCACGGGGCAAAAAGGTCTGGATGTGTTCGAGGTTGGCCGTCGGAAAGCCCAATAAACGCCCCCGCTTGGCCCCTTCGGTAACAAGGCCTTCAGAAGAGAAGAAGCGTCCTAATCCCATGGCGGCCTCGGCGACTTGCCCTTGTTGAATTTGGCTTCGGATACGGCTCGTTGAGATGGGTTCGGATTCTGCAGAAAGGCCAACCGCAGAGACCACACGAAACGGTATACGTCGATGTTCACAGTAACAAGCCAAAAGTGCATTATTCCCCTTGCGTTGATGCCCAAAATGAAAGTCATACCCTTCGACTAAACCTCGGATATCCAAGCGTTGGATCACCGTCTCGAAGAAATACTCGGCAGAAAGAGCTAACAGCTCGGGCTTAGTCTGAAGGCAAACCACATGTTCGACCCCCAGCGACTTTAACAGGGTCACTCTCTGTTCAATGGTCGTTAATGGGAGTTGATAGCGCTCGGGATTGAGTAACTTCATCGGGTGCGGATCAAAAGTGACCACCACAGGATGCGTGCCGAGCTGTTGGGCCAAAGTTTGGACTTCCGCCAACAAGGTCCGATGCCCGAGATGGACGCCATCGAAATTGCCAATGGTGATGACACCCTGTTGGAATTCTTTCGGAGGAGAATCGTCATAACCAAGTCGGACCAATGGCGGCATAGAAAAAAATATCTCGAACAACCAGAAATAATCCCTGAACCATTAGTATAGGAAGACATCTCCAATAGAATGGAATTTCGTGGGCGGAGGGGCGATCGCTGCTTGGGTAACCAAGGAGAGGAAAGTCCGAGCTCCACAGAGCGCGATGGTGGATAACGTCCACCCCCTTCAAGAGAATTGCACCGGATCAATTCTGGCGGAGGGCGGGAAAGTGCAACAGAAAGCAAACCGCCACATGGGCAACCATGCGGTAAGGGTGAAACGGTGGGGGGTGAAAACCCTTAATGTAAGAGCCCACCAGCGGCAAGGTGACTTGTCGGCTCGGCAAACCCCATCGGGAGCAAGGTCAAAACGAGGGAGGATCGGCTCGGTCCGTTATCACTTCAGGTAGACCGCTCGATCCAAGTGGTAACACTTGGGCTAGATAAATGATCGTCGCCAACACCCGTTGGAACAGAACTCGGCTTATACTCCGTCCACGACCCTTCCGGATTCTCTTTGTTGTTCTAATGTCGACTCATCTCGGTTACTCGCACCGAATGAAACCTGATTCTTTGCTCACCGATCCCGACCGAGTAGAACAATTTCTAGAATAGCCCTCTCTCCTATTCGGAATATCGATTATGTGTCGAGCCATTTTACTCATCGCGATTGGTAGTCTCTCCTGCCAATCTGCATTCTGCCAAGGCTTTACCCCCAGCGAAGCCGTGAAACGAATGCAAACCCCAGACGGGTTTTCCGTGCGACTGATCGCAGCCGAACCCGAAGTGAGGCAACCTCTGAGCATCTCCTTCGATGCCAAGGGGCGTCTATGGGTTCTACAGTATCTGCAATATCCGAACCCCGCGGGATTAAAGCCCATCAAACAAGATCAATACCTGAGAACGATTTGGGATCGTGTTCCGGAACCGCCACCGCATGGGCCGAAAGGTCTCGATAAAATCACCATCTATTCCGAGCCAGACGAAAACGGTCGTTTCCGCAAAACGCATGATTTTATCACGGGGTTGAACTTGGCATCGGGCTTTTGCCTTGGTCAAGGGGGAGTGTTCGTGGTGCAGCCTCCCTACCTGCTTTTCTATCCCGATAAAAATAACGATGACCTGCCCGATGGTGATCCGGAAGTTCTTCTGACGGGCTTTGGGATGGAAGATTCCCATAGCTATGCAAACTCATTGCAATGGGGACCCGACGGCTGGCTGTACGGGGCGCATGGCAGCACGCTGACCGCGAAAATCACCATCCCTGCAGACCAAAAATCCCCCACCATTGAATTCCAACCAAGGGCTGTGGCTTCTCATCTAATTTCCAAGCCATTCTGACAATTTGCCGTGGGGGGGGTGAACACCTATGGCCGCCTCTTCCACCGTTCCGGTCGGTGCTTCGCGGGGCCCCAGCGGCGGTGGCAGACC
>CAZFDX010000475.1:0-2240 GCA_964518325.1 uncultured Alcaligenaceae bacterium
CGGTTCGGCGAAGAGAGTTGTGATCGATCTCAACAGCGGCGGTACTCGGACGCATTTCCACCAGAGAGGCCAGCGAGACGTTTCGGCCCGAGGAGGTACCCGTTGCCGAGATTCGTTTTAGATCGTCCAATTCTCGATCCGCATCTTCGGCATATTGCACCGCCACGAAGTATTGATTCCCCGAGCGAGAATCGATCCAGAAATTCCGATTGATCGAAGCACTGGAGTTCATGGCGGCCACCACTTGAAGCATGACATCTCGCGTGGTTAAACCCACTTCGGCTGCCTTCATCCGGTTCACTTCGAGAATCAGGTATGGGGCATCAAGGCGTTGTTTGACACGAACATCCGCAGCGCCGGGAATGGTGCGAATTTGGTCACGGACTTTCGCGGCTAATTCCATACCTGCTTCGGGGGTTCCACCGCTGAATTCCACATCGATGGGGGAGGATGCTCCAAAATTCAAGGCGGCGGTAACCATACCACCGGTATCAAAGGCCACTTGTAAATCCGAGAACTCCGGTTCCGAGGCGATGGCTTTTCGCAGCAGAATCGCATATTCCTGTGCCGATTTTTTTCGCTCGGGGGTCAATTGAAGTCGAATCACTGCATCCATTTGGCCGGAGTTTTGTGTATAGGCCGCTGACCAATCGGGGTTCAAGCCGATCTCGGAAACAATCATGTTCCGTTCTTCTTCAGGGATTTGCTTTTGAATAAATTCCTCGAGTCGGGCAATTTGCCGTGTGGTGGAACTGAGACGATTATTGGACGGGGCACGCACTAGGATGGTAATTTGTCCGGCATCGACTGCGGGAAAGAATTCTTGCCCGATAAACGGCACCAAAGCCAACGAACCGAGCAAAAGGCTAAAGATGATGCTCATCACCAGCAGACGTTTTTTGAGTAATTTGAACAAGAGGGCTTCATACACTTTCCCTGCATATTGGATGACTCCATCGATTCGCTGATACAGCTTGGCAAAAAAACTCGCCTGTTCCGTTTCCCCATGTGCAGAAGCATGATGAGGTTGCCCTTCATGAGGTTGCCCTTGATGATTCTGTCCTTCGAGGTCTTGGCCATCGGGGTGTTGATTTTCGTGGTGTTGGCCTTGATGCTGCGGATGGCTGTGCCCTCGAAGGAGTTGAGAACACATCGCAGGAACAAAGGTCCAAGAGAGAATAAACGAGAAGATCATCGCGAAACCCACTGCGATTGTCAAAGGTTGGAACAAGAACCCGCCAACACCAGGGGTTAAGGCCACAGGGCAAAGCACAATAATCAAGCTCAAGGTCGCGACAATCACGGGAAGGGTCAGTTCGCTAGTGGCATCAATGGCGGCTTGCAAGGCAGATTTTCCCATCCCCATATGTCGATGGATATTTTCCAAAACGACAATCGCATTATCGACCAAGGGGCCGATCGCTAAAAAGAGGCCCCCTAACGTCATCACGTTGATCGTATTTCCGGTGGTTTTTAGTCCGATGATTGCCCCGAGAATCGATAACGGTAAAGCCAAGGTCGCTATGATGGTCATTCGCCAATTCCCGAGAAAGATCAGGATCATGATGGAGACCAAAATGGCGCCGACGATCCCTTCATGAATCAGACTTTCGATAGATTTGCGAACGTAATCCGATTGGTCTATGACAAATTCAAGTTTGGTGCCTTCCGGAAGTTGAGCTTCAATATCTGGAATGGCTTCTCGAACGCCATCGGCCACACGCAGGCTACTCGAACCCCCTTGGCGATAGATCGGAACAAACACCTGTTCTTTACCGTTAATTCGCACCCGCGAAGTCTGAATCGATGCCGAGTCTTGGGCAAAGCCCAAATCCCCTAAAGTGACCAGCCCCCCCCCTGGAGTGCGGATGGGGATTTGGTTCAGTTCTTCCACATTGGGAACCATCGCATTGGTATCGAGCAAAACCTGATTGTCCCCAAAATAAGCGGTTCCCGGCGTCACCATTAGGTTGCCATCTTGTAGGGCTTTCACGACATCGGTCATGGAAAGATTGCGCGAGTGCAGTTTTTTGGGGTACAAATAAACAAGGATTGTTCGATCTTGACCGCCCAGCACCAAGGGAGCCACCACACCCAAGAAGCCCCCCCGTTAGGGCCGCACATTAATCCGAGCAAGGTCGTTCACCCCTGCGGCCGAAAGGCGGGGAGTACTCACCGTGAGAGTACCCGACGGCAAAGTTCCGGTTGGATCGAATGGAGGCACCACAGGGGAAAGGGGA
>CAZFDX010000476.1:0-2421 GCA_964518325.1 uncultured Alcaligenaceae bacterium
GTCGGGCGAATGTCAGGACCATCCACGTTTGGTCCGACGCGGGTACCGCACGGTTCGATGCCAGCAAACTGCGGCCCGCTCTCAAGGGTGCGAAATGTCGTGTGTCATTCGATCCGCTCCATCCCACCGGTGCCACTTGGTCTGCCGCGGAATGGTACCAACTGTCCTTTTGGATATCCAAATACGATCTCCTAGTTTACCGCCATGCTTCCTTTGGTGGCGGGCGTTACGATGCCCCGTTGCGTAACCCGCTCGGCTCTTTCACAGGCTTGCCGGAACGATTGTGCCTTGCCGGTGGGCTATCGGGTGCCGAGGGGCATAGTAGCTTGCGAGTCGGTTGGTTGGCTGCCCCCGAATCGTTACGCGAACCGATCGCCGCTGCGCAACATCTGTCGGCCCCGTTTGTTTCGTCGGCCTCACAAGCAATAGCCCGAAGTATCCTGAATACCGACCCCTATTTGCACGAGGAGCGAGTCCAAGAATATAGCGATCGGCGGTTGTGGGTGGTGCGACGATTGGAATCGATGGGCTTGCGACCCGTTTGGCCGGGGGGGGGGCTTTGGATGTGGGTTCAATTACCACCCCAACTTTCGGCGTCTCCTTTTGCTCAAGACCTGCTCACTCAAACGGGGGTTTTAGTACAACCCGGTGAGATTTTTGGGTCGAAATGTCAATCGTATATCCGTCTGAATTATACGGGGGACGAGGGACGTCTGCAGGAGGGATTAAACCGCTTGGCCCAATTCTTAATTCGCCCCGAGCCAGCACAAACTTCGGAGTCGCTTCCAGAAATTCAGGTCCTTGAACATCATGGGGAAACCTTTGACCATTATCGGGATTCCACCAACGCACTGAGTGCCAAAAAATCCTGAGGGCAGATTTCGAATCGGAGAGTGCCAGAAAAATCCTGAACGTGGATTTCGCAACGGAGAGTGTCAAAACCCATCCCGTTTTCTAACATGAGCCTATCCAAATCTTTTCCATTCGGGATAACAACCATGATGAATCGACGTGATTTTCTTTCCACCGCAGCGGTCGCTTCCAGTACCCTTGCCGGCGGGTGGCATAGCTTTGGGCAAGATGCTCCGAAAAAACTGCGGATCGGGCTAATTGGATGCGGTTGGTACGGCATGGTCAACCTCAGGCACATGATCGACCTTGAGGCAGGGGAAATAACGGCCCTTTGCGATGTGGATAAGAAACATCTGCAAGATGCCTTCAAAGAGGTGAGAGAAAAAACGAAGAAAGAACCTGCAACGTTTGAAGATTATCGCGAGATGCTCAAACCGAAAAATCTCGATGTGGTGTTGGTCGCAACGCCCGATCATTGGCATGCGCTATGTACAATCGCTGCCATGGAAGCGGGGGCCGATGTGATGGTGGAAAAGCCGATCTGTCATACCTACCTCGAAGGTCAAGCGATGCTCCGCACGGCCCGTAAACTCAAGCGGATTGTGCAGGTGGATACGCAACGTCGGAGTACCCCGCATATTGCCAAAGCACGGGAGTTTATCAAGGGGGGGGGGATTGGCACCATCGGCCATATGAAGGGGTTCTGCTACTACAACATGCGGGCCAATCAGATCGTTCCCGATAGTGATCCCCCCGAAGGATTTAATTTCGACCTTTGGACCGGACCCGCACCGTTACGGAAATTCAATCGCCTGATTCATCCACGCAGTTGGCGGGCCTTTGAAGAGTACGGCAACGGAATTCTCGGCGATATGGCCATTCACATGATGGATGTCGGTCGCTGGGTCACCGGTGTGCGAAGCCCGAAAACCATTCATTCCGTCGGTGGGATTCTCGTTCAGAAAAAATCGACTGCGAATATCACGGACACGCAAACAGTGACGTGGGACTTCGGCGATTTAACCGCCTGTTGGGAGCATCGTTCTTATGGTCGCTCCGAGCAGAATAAATACGATTGGGGCATTACCTTCTACGGCGAGAAAGGAACCGTGACGGTGACCCTCGATACATTCGATTTTGAACCTTGGGGAGGAAATAAGAACAAACCGATTTCGGAAAAGGTGAAAATGATCGAAGACCCTGCCAAGCAAGAAGACCCCAAAGTTCGTGAGGCCGGCCGAGCACATATGAAAAACTTCATCGATTGTGTTCATTCCCGAAAAGCCCCCATCGCAGAGTTAGAGGAAGGGCATCTCTCAAGCGCCCTGTGCTGTTTGGGAACAATCTCCCAAAAGCTGGGGCGTTCCATCCGTTGGGATGCCGAAAAAGAAATGATCGTGGGGGATGAAGAAGCCAACAAACTCTTGAAACGGGAATATCGAGCTGGTTACACTTATCCTTCTGCCTGAACGATTTCCCTTTATATCATAATAGTTTCTTTATTCTTCGAGAGAAACGGTAATGAGATTCTTTGTCGTGTGCTTCCTATTCGTATCCACAGGCCTAACC
>CAZFDX010000477.1:0-1510 GCA_964518325.1 uncultured Alcaligenaceae bacterium
GATTGGCAATTTGTTCACGAATCATGTGATTTGGACTGGTGATTGGAAATTCCCAGCAGCGATATTTGGGACTGCTGTGCTTTTGTTCCAGAATTTGGCCGATATACTGGGAAATAGGAAGATTGCTCCGAAGGATTCTCATGCACGATTTGACCTCCGACCTCACTTGGTCGCAACAAGAAGCGGTAACCCACTTTGAAGGGCCTTTGTTAATTCTGGCGGCGGCTGGTTCGGGCAAAACCCGAGTCATCACGCGGCGGGTGGCTTGGCTTTTGCAACAAGGGGTTCGGCCATCGAATATCTTGGCCATTACCTTCACCAATAAAGCCGCCAAGGAGATGAAAACCCGAGTCGAAGCCTTGGTTCCGGGCAACAAGGTTTGGATCAGTACCTTTCATAGTCTGGGGGTTCGGTTATTGCGAGAATATGCCCATCGGCTGGAATTGGATCGGAATTTCACCATCTACGACATGGAAGATCGCAATCGCCTGATTAAACAAGCGATCGAAGCAGCGGGTTTCGATAATGTCAAGTTCACCCCCGATCGGATCGGGGCGGCCATTTCCAAAGCCAAAAACCAATTGCTCACTCCCGAACGCTATGCCGGTACCTCGGCCGATTTCTTTACCCAAACCGCTGCGAAAATCTATGCCATTTATCAGAAGAAACTTCGCGATGCCAACGGAATGGATTTTGACGATCTGCTCTATCTGCCCGCGATGGCCCTGCGCTTGGTTCCGGACCTTCGCAGTGAACTCGATGCCCGATTCAAATTTGTCTTGATTGATGAATATCAAGATACCAACGCCGCTCAATACGAGATTGCCAAGAAATTGTCGATCGATCATCGGAATCTCTGTGTCGTCGGTGACCCCGATCAATCGATTTACAAATGGCGTGGTTCCGATATTCGGAACATTCTCGATTTTGAGCGTGACTTTCCCGATGCGAAAGTGATTACCCTCGACAAAAACTATCGGAGTACCCCTGCGATTCTGCGGGCTGCCTCGGCCTTGATTGAGCATAATACCCAACGGAAAAAAAAGGCCCTGTTGACGGATAACCCCGAAGGGGAACCCGTTCGTGTTCTGACATTTGATACAGGGTTAGACGAAGCCGAAATGGTCGCCAAACGAATTAAGGAAGCAGTCCTCGCGGGGCGGCACACTTATCGCGATGTGGCCGTTTTCGTTCGGATGAATGCTCTCACACGGACGCTGGAATCGGCGTTTGTGAAACATGGGGTCCCTTTCCAAATCGTCAAAGGGTTGGCCTTCTTCGAGCGTAAAGAAAATAAGGACATCCTTGCTTATTTACGTTTGTTGGTTAACCCGCAGGATAATATCAGTTTCCTACGGGTGGTCAATGAGCCGGCACGGGGAATTGGGAAAGTCACCCTCGACCATCTCCAGAATTATGCCGAGCAACACGAATTAAGCCTTAGCCAAGCGCTCGATTATTTGCACAGAATCCCCACCATCAAAGGGAAAGCGGTCGCGGCCCTGAAGGA
>CAZFDX010000478.1:0-22754 GCA_964518325.1 uncultured Alcaligenaceae bacterium
ACGACTGGCCGAAACGCTAGCCGGCTGGCATTGGCTTGCCTTTGTTATGATTGCCATCAAACACTTGGGACTCCAAAGTCAATAACAGGCTCTAGGCTATTCCCATGAATTGTTAAACGCCCTCCCTAAGTCGTTAGACAATTCCCTAAGTTGTAAGGCAATTCCCTAAGTCATTAGACAATTCCCTAAGTCGTTAGACTAGCCCCTAAATTGATCGAGACGGAGCTTTCTTTTTAGCTATTTTTCCCACACTCATCAGCATACCTAAACAACAGCCGGCTTACCCTTTGCTAATCTATCTAAAGCTCCTATCATAACTTAAGTTCCGATCATACCTCTACAAGGATAACTCAATAATGTTCACACCGATATTAGCTCAAGGGCCGGGACTAGGCGATGGCAAGGTCTGGATTCTTGTGGTCGCAGGGATCGCCCTTCTGATCGGCATTTTCATGCTGGTTGTCTTTTTCAGCTTTGTCCGTTTATATGTGCAAAGTTTATTAACCGGTGCCAAGATCGGGATTTTCGATCTCGTTGGGATGAAACTTCGGAATGTCGATTACTCGATGATTGTTCGACAGAAAATCGCCCTCGTTCAAGCGGGCGTGCGAATTTCGACGGAAGAATTAGAATCCCATTTCTTGGCTCGTGGAAACGTCCCGAAGACCTCAACGGCGGTGATCGCTGCCCACAAGGCCGGTATGGATTTGCCTTGGAAAACCGCTGCTGCGATCGACCTCGCAGGGCGGGATGTGTTGGATGCGGTTCGTACTTCGGTGAATCCTAAGGTGATTGAGTGCCCCGATCCTGCGAAAGGTCGGGCGTTTCTGGATGCGGTCTGTCGGAACGGGATTCAATTACGTTGCAAAGCGCGGGTTACGGTGCGAACCAAACTCGAAAGGCTCGTCGGGGGGGCCACAGAAGAAACGATTATTGCTCGGGTCGGGGAGGGGATCGTCAAAGCCATCGGCTCCGCTTCCGACCATAAAGAGGTTTTGGCGAACCCCAATATGATCTCACAAACGGTGTTGCACAATTCGCTCGATTCTCAAACGGCGTTCGAGATCGTTTCGATTGATATTGCTGATATTGAAGTGGGCGAGAATATCGGTGCGAAACTCCAAGCCGATCAGGCTTCTGCTGACCTGCGAGTTGCCCAAGCCGAAGCCGAGAAACGTCGAGCGGCCGCCGTGGCGCGGGAGCAAGAAATGACCGCGCTGGTGCAAGAGAATAAAGCGAAAGTGGTTCTCGCCGAGGCCGAAGTTCCCCTAGCCATTGCCACTGCCTTCCGCGAAGGGCGCATCAGCGTGACCGAGTATTACAACCTCAAAAACTTACAGGCCGATACCGCCATGCGGAAAAGTATTGCGGGGGGCACCCCCGATGGACAGGATGGACAATAATCTTGTAGGTGATCCTACCCATTCGCCGATTCTACCGCTTGTTTGCTTCCCCCACTGAGTTGATTCCCCAAATCGGCCTCTTTCCCCAATTGGTGTATTCCATTGTTTGGTTATTCTAATTCACCTACTTGGTTGATTCCTTCATTTGTATGATTCCTTCACATCGTTGATTTCCCGAATTGGTTTAGTCCACCAGAACCGCAACGGGGTAGGAACCAAGAACGTGAACGGTTTGACAATTTTTCATAAGGGCATTGATGGTGCGCTTCACCTTGGCATCTTCTTGATGCCCCTCGAAATCTAAAAAGAAAACATACTCACCGACGGCGGAAGGGTAGGGGAACGACTCAATCCAAGTGAGGTTGACGTTATTTTGTTTGAAAGTTGCCAGAATGTCGGCCAAAGCGCCTGGCGCGTGGGGGATCATAAACATCACAGCAGTTTTATCTTTGCCGGTACGGGCGGCATCGTGTCGGCCAATCACGGCAAAGCGTGTTTCATTGTGTGGGGAATCTTCGATATTCGCAAACAGGACCCGTAATCCAAATTGCACGGCGGCTTCTCGGCTGGCCACGGCAGCGGCGCCCGGTTCCGAACGAACTTGCTGGGCGGCCGCGGTGGTGCTGGTCACCTCGTGAAGGGTGGCTTGCGGAATGTTCTTCGCGATCCAGTTCCGACATTGGGATAATGCTTGTGGCTTGGAATAAATCTTGCGGATTTCGGTCTGTTCACAATTCGCTAACAGATTGTGATGGACCCGCAAGCGGACTTCCGAACAAATTTTCAACTCCGGCAATTTCACAAACATATCGAGGGTATCGGCCACGCGGCCATCGGTTGAATTTTCGAGGGGGACCACACCATAATCGACATGGTTACGGGAAACTTCCTCGAACACTGCAGCGATACTGTTGACGGCCATAAACTCGGAACCGCGACCAAAACGGTTCAGCGCAGCCAAATGACTAAAGCTATACTCCGGACCCAGAAAGGCCACTTTATCGACCCGTTGCAAGGCCCGCGAGCCTGAAATGATTTCCCGAAAAATAATCCTCAACGTCGCATTGAGCATAGGCCCTTTATTCGCTTGCAGCACATTGTTTACCACCTCTTCTTCTCGGGCCGGTGAAAAAACGGTCTCGTTCTTCTCGCTTTTGATTTTGCCAATCTCACTGGCTAAGGTGGCCCGTTTGTTTATCAGTTCGAGAATCTGAAGATCGAGTTGATCGATCTGATCACGGACCGATTTCAGGTCTTTCGGAAGGTGGGAATCACCCTTGCGCGTCATTGGTTATGCCAGCCTTTGTTATGGATCGAAAACGAGTTAGTTTGGGTTCAAAAAGTTACTGTATATTGAGATTTTGGCCTGTCAACCAAGAACCCAGCTCGAACAACCTTTAACTTTTTTACCTTTTAACCTCTGACCTTTGACCTTTGAACTCTGACCTTTAACCCTTTCACTTGGATCGGTCCTCGGATTTCATCTGTGATGAGCGATGAGCGATGAGTAACGGGTAAACCGTGATCCATGATTGGTGATCCATAAATTGTGGTTCGTGATCTGTGATTCTTGATCGGTCAACTATCAACTATCAACCATCAACTTTAAGGGGGGTCCGTCAGGTTCAACTCGAATAACCCCTGTCAAACCCGATTTTTGTCCCAAAGGGGTATTATTTGGAAATTATTTCTATTTGTTTCAGGTTTTGTGAATTATTTATGTCATTTCCTCGAATGGGCATTGTAATAATTGAGGGACCTATTCCCTCTTGCTTTTATCCGAGGAAGTTATGTCAACTGATGCTGAAGATATTCCCCCACCGAATGGGGAATCAAAACCTTCGGACTTCATGGAACCTACCCAACCGATGGTGAATACCGCCATTCTTGTCGATTTCGATTCGATCGACACACGGCGGTTGATTGGTTGGATCGATCGATTTCAACTTGAAAATCGGCTCCTGATTAAAAGAGCCTATCGCGATTGGACCGCAGGCAATCATTCCACTGTGCAGGCCCTGATGCGGGCAGCGATCGAGTTAATTCAGGTCCCAGTCTTTAACGATCGGGGGAATAAAAACGGGGTGGATATTCGATTGTCCATCGACGCAGTAGAAATTTCGTTGCGGAAACCTCACATTGAAAGATTTATCATTTTCGGCAGTGACAGCGATTATATTTCTCTGGTGATTCGCCTCAAAGAGCATAACAAAGAAGTCATATTCGTCGGCAATAAAGGGAGTACCAGCCTCGGTCTGGTTGGGTATTGCGATCAGTTTTATTATCTCACGGATATTGACACGGATACAAGCGAAGAAGAGTCTGAAAACCCAGAAGAACGAGTGCAAGAAATCACCGATGCCGCAGAGTTATTCAATCGAGCGATTTCTACGATTCAATCTCAGGGCCAAACGTTTCCGATTCAAGGTTCTAACCTTCATGATGTGATGCGACGCTTAAATCCTTCCTTCGATTACAAACGTTTGGGCTATAATACTTGGACGGATTTTCTCCGTGAGTTTGAGAGTAATGGGACCATCGTGATTCGTTTAGATCGCAATGGGAATAAACAAGTCGATCTACCCCGTCGGGGGGGGGGCAACAACAATCAAGCCAATTTTTCTGCCACGGCTGCCTTGAATCCCAGCGATATTTTGAATATGTCGCAACTTTATGTGATCTTGGCGAATGGCAGGACGTTTATTGCTCATTCAGAATTGATCCAAACTGCGAAGGAACTACAAAAAAAGCCGGAATTCAAATTATTCAAAGCCGATCCGGTGGCCATTGTTCGAGCCATGGTCGCCCAAGGCTTACTCAAAAAATTTAACCTGAATGATAACCCTTATCATGAGTGGGTCGAAATGAGTGAAACCCAATTGGCCAAGGTCAAGGATTTACCCATTCCGGAATGGGCCTATCAGATTATCTATCGAAAGATTATGGCTTCTTATCGCATCCCAGTCGATCTTTCCCAAACCTTGTTGGCTTTACGGTTGATAGAGACTATGGCTCAACAAGGGCCGATCCCCACTCGGGATGCTGCTTATCAATATGTGTTGCAAAATAGCCAGTTTCGGGCGGATAAACTTCACGAGCATTTCAAGCTGATCAAAGATAGTGGGATTATTGATTTCGATAAAGAACCGATCGAATATGTTCCGATTACTCCGATGCATGCAATCGATCGTCTTTGTTCTTACATCGTTCAGGTGCTGAGAACTCAGAAAGAAAAGATTTCACTACCAGCATTATTTGAAATTTATCAAAATGTCAGCAGTCTCGATGAGCAAACTAAGAGACTCATTCAAGATTCTTTGCAGAATTTGGCCTATCAAATGCCCGTGACCTAACTGAGTTTCCCTTGTAGTGCCCTGTCCCTTGCGTTCTTCTGAAAGAAGCACCTAGAGGGAATGTCTGAAGTTGAATTCAGTTGAGGAGGGGGGCCAAGGGAAAATCACACAAGGCATCTACTTGGTATCTTGAGTGGTTTGGGTAGGAATCTCAAAGGCAGGGGTAATGGTATTCGCTCGTTGGTTTTCCAAAAAACGATAATAAGACGCTAACGCCATCAGGGCATCCCCTTCGCTGAGTCGCCCTTCTCGCACGAGCGTTTTGGCAAGAGGTTCGGGTGGCTCTTGCCGGAGGTTCACCAACATAATTAGTTCATCCTTCGTGAGAATCCCTTTTTCTAGGACCGCGCGAGCAAAGGTATATTTTTCTTTGCGTTGAAGGTGCGTTAACTCGATGGCTTGTTCTCGGGTGATCCATTGCAGTCGCCGAGCCAATCGTTGCAGACATAACCGAGTCGGACGGCGGGTGTACCCTCTGCGGTTGACATCGACCGAGATATTTTCGTGTCGATTCAGAAACGTCTGGAAAGATTGATCCTCGAATCTCTTCTTGAGACCCTGATCGGGACGAACGACCACGCGGTTTTTCCCGCCTTTCTTGGCCTCATACATGGCCTCATCGGCCATTTTCAGAAAGGCATCGGACGAACACCGTTCAACCCAAGGGGTGCAATAAGCTCCCCCAACAGATGCCCCGATCCGGCATTTCTTCCCATCGAATTCTAACGGGAGAGCATTGAGCAATCCGATAATTCGCTCTCCGACGATTCGCACACCATCTGGAGTGGTATCTGGCAATAATATGCAAAACTCGTCACCACCGAAGCGAGCCACAATATCGGTCTCGCGAAGATTTTGTCGAAGCTCGTTGGCCACTTCCCGAAGAGTAATATCGCCGGCATCGTGTCCAAAGGTATCGTTAATGGGTTTGAAACCATCTAGATCGATGAACAAGAGGCCGACCGTAGCGCAGCGGCGTTCGGCTTCATCGAGGACAAAGCCAAGCCGATCTAAAAAATAGGCTCGATTGTAAAGTCCCGTGAGTAAGTCCCGCGTGGCTTTCTCTTTCCAGTTCGCAGCTTCTTCTTGAGCTTTTTGTTTCGACTGCTGAACATGCAACAGTTCCATGTTCGCTTGAATAGTCAAACGTACCAATTCTTTGTTGGCCGCCATTAAGACATCCATGCAGTTGTGGACGGGGCCAATATCAAGGTTCATGAGTTCGGCCATTTTGTGGGCTTTCTGTCCGAGGGGAACCAAAATTTCGATGAGTCTTTTTTCGTCGATTCCAAAAATTTCATTTGCTTCCTGAAAGACCTGTTCTCTCAATCCGTTGACCTCGGGATTAAACAGGAATTCCGTTAATAATGAGGTAAACGCCAACAACGTGACCCGTTCTTGGGTATCTTGATTGGCATTGACTAACCCCATGGGATTATGGTGATAGGCAACCGCTTGGGTCATGGACTCGGGTAAACGCCAGCGTTTGAGCAGCTCGGCCGAGACTTCCGCATGCGATAACCCGTAAGCGTCGGTTTCGAGTAAACACAGCTCGTAGTTATGCTGCCCGTTCGCTCTTTCAAAAACTTGCGGATAATCCTCGTAGGATTGAATTAAAACGATTTGCCCAAGGTCTCGCATTAGGGCGCTGAGTAAATCACTTTCGGGGTCGCGTCGGCCACACAATACAGCCAATTCTTTTGTGACGGTTGCCCCAACCACAGATGATTTCCAAAAATCTTTCAGAATGGGGGAGACCGGTGTAGATCTGCCCAAAGCAAACATGTACATCGTGAGAATTAATGAGCGGACACGGGTAAGCCCTAGCATGACGAGGGCCTTATCCACCGAACTCACCGGCCGTGAGAAAGTATACAACGCCGAATTGAGTGTTTTTAGCATCAGCCCACACAATGCGGGGTCTTGCTTAATAATTTCGGTGACCGCGTTGATGTCGCATTCCGGACGGCTAACCTGATCCAACACACGCAACGCCACCGAGGGCAGCGTGGGGACGTTGGGATCATCCAACAATCGTTGAATCGTTTCTGGATCAGCCATAGATACGGTATTATTCTCGATTCCGATCAATTATTGAATTTCTCTTTTGGCGTATAGGGGTCTCAATTCGATAGCCGTTCTCGGAGGGCTGCCAAGGCTATCTCAAATTGTTGGCGTTGTTCGGGATCGTTCAGGACAGGTTGCAAATAATCCTCAATGTCATCTTGGTTGAAATCCAAACCACCCGAGGAGATATGCTTCAAGGCAATGGTAACTGCCTCGATCAATATCGAATCGATAGGAAATAAAATGGTTGTATCCCGAAGAGTCCGCGATTTACCTCGACGCCGCGCGATCGAGGCGAGTTCATAGACTTCCAGCACTAATTTATGTGTGGTCTTCAGGGGTGTAAGGCCTGATTGAGACATTAGAGATACCCTCGTGGCTACCTATACTTATCGAGAAGCATGGTTTGAAATTGACAAAAAGGGCTAAAATCTCAACCATCAAAAAAGAAAAAACCATTACACCGATTGAAACTTTCAAACTCTCAGTTGAATCGCGACTTTTTGATTCACCTACCACAAGAAATACTCTCATGAATAGCGAAAATGGGAGAATTTCATCAAGGAGATTTCCCATCGATCACCTGATGGCATTCAGGTAACGCTTCCAGAAATTGTCGTCCGTAACCTTTGGTCAGCACCCGTGGATCAAACAGGACGACCATACCCGTATCTTTTTGGGTTCGGATAAGCCGACCAAATCCTTGTTTGAGCTTGATGATGGCTTGGGGGATTTGAAAATCGAAAAACGCATTTCCTCCGCTGGCCTCGATCGCCTCGATTCGGGCTTCGATCAAGGGTTGATTCGGAACCGCAAAGGGGAGCTTCGTAATAATCACATTCGAGAGGGCCTCTCCCTTAATATCCACGCCTTGCCAGAAAGTATCCACACCGAATAACACGGCTTTCGGCACACTCCGGAACTGTTCAATCATTTTACCCGTAGGCATTCCTTCTCCCTGACACAGCAGCGTATATCCCCGCGTTTGTGCCCAGTCCCGAATTCGATCTGCTGCCGAACGAAGAAATTGATAACTGGTAAACAGAACAAAGGCTCTTCCCTGAGAGCGTTCAATATATTCCGGCAATAACTTCACAACGGTACCTTCATACTCTTTGGGTTTCGCAGAGGGATCGGGTAAATTCCGAAACAGATAAAGTTTCACCTTTTGACGATAATCGAACGGACTCCCTAGCTGTAACGTCCGACAACCATATAGCCCCAATCGCTTCTGGATATGTTGAAAGCCCTGACTTCCACCCGTACTTAACGTGGCACTGGTCATAATCACCGAAGGAATTTTTTCGTAAACATGGCTTTTCATTGCCGCGGAAATATCAATTGGTGAGCTTTTCAAAATCAAATGGCCTGCTCGGCCGCTACTTTGTTCCAGCCAATAAACCTGATCTGGCAGATTCTGATTTAACCAAGCCGAGATTTGGGCACCATAACTACTGATTCGATTGATTACCGCAGTGAATTCAATTTTTTCTTCCTCATTCGAGATTCGTTCAGCACAGGCTTGAAGTGATTCACATAAATTCTCGAAACTTTCACTCAGAGTATCTTCCACAAGGTTTCTTTTGCGGATTCGTTCACTCCCTTTGAAAGTAGGAGATAAGGCGCGTCGCAGATTTTCGAAAAAATGACTCGTATCCTGACGAGTTAATTCGAGCCTAGATACTGCCTCGGCCGATCCATGAGCAAAGAGGAGACCTTTTTTGTGTTTCACATCCAATAGTTTTGTGAATTGATATTCCAAGCTCCCTTGTGATATTTGAATCCCTAAATGATCTGCTGCCACATCCTCAATCGTATGGGCTTCATCAAAAATCACAGCCTGATAATCGGGAAGTAAACTCCCCCCCCCTTGCCGTAACGCAAGGTCGGAAAAAAATAGAGCGTGATTGACGATAAGAATTTGTGCTGCCGCGATCCCTTTTCGGGCACGAAAGTAGAAACATTTTTCATACTGAGGACATTTACGACCTAAACAGTTGCCTGAATCGCTTTCCACTAAATCCCAAACTTGGGGATTCACAGCCAAGGGTAAATCCGATTTACTCCCTTCTTCGGTGATTCGGGACCATCGACCTACCTCATTGAGTTGGGCCACGGCTGCGGGTTCCGCGAGAAGAGAACGAACTTTCGATTGAGCGACCATCAATCGACGAAGGCTCAAATAATTCGAGCGTCCTTTCACAAGCACCGTACGAAAATCGTCCTTAAAGACCGATTGTAAAAAAGGAATATCTTTATGGATCAATTGTTCTTGTAGGCTGATGGTATGAGTCGAAATCACGACTCTTCGATTCGGTTGACTCTGCACAAATTGAATAGCAGGGACCAGATACGCAAAACTTTTCCCGACACCGGTGCCGGCCTCGGCGATTAAATGAGTCCCATCTTTGAGAGCATCGGCAATAGATTGGGACAATTCCAGTTGTTCGGGTCGGCTTTCAAAATCCGCCCAGTGTTGTGCAATGGTTCCACGCGGACCCAAAATTTTCGTAGGATTCATCCCTTTATTGTCACCGAGAAGTTCAGTGCAGTAAAGGTAAGTCGAACGATTTCCCTTGAATTGCAGTCATCAAAATAAACCCCTAGCCAAATCCTTCCGGTTACGATGGCTGCAGTTCATATTGCACCAAATCCGCAAACCTTCCGTAAACAACTTGAGGCCAAACAATCCTAGGGTAGGTAATCATCCGGAAGGGATGAAGGTGGCAACGGTTGTGAGGGTTTCGGACTCGATTCACTGGAGGGCGGCGATTTCCCCCCCCCACCAAGCAAAGGATCGTCATAAACAGGAGACTGGTTCGCATTGATGGGAGAGAGTTTACGATGCTTTCGACGTCGGAGGTATACAAACAACACAAATCCACCTAATAAAAGAATACCAAACAAACTAAGACCATATGCAAGACCTTTGGTTTCTAAAAATGATTCGGTCGAGATTTGCACACGATGGTACAGTGTACGGGACCAAGTCTCACCATCGGGGGTATTCCAAAAGAGTTCGACTTTGATGATAGCACCGTTGATGCTTCTCAAGGATTCATGTGTTTTTTTCTCTCGCCATGCTTTGTTGGCTTCTTCAGATAACGTGACAAAAAGATTGATAGGTAATTCATCATCAATTGCAAGTTGACCCTCGAAGGATTGAGAATCACTTGTTTGAGATGGACCCGAAGAGAGTGTGATAAGAAGGTGTCTTTTCTCATCATATCGAACCAGACCATCTTTCGTTTGATCTAGTAAAACAGGATCACGATTTAATATATTTCTGGAATCGGTCACTAAATTTGGATAAAGGATGGTGACACGATAACGACATGGACTGGGGCCGTAATTTTTGATGACGAAAATATTTTCTTTCGTCATCGAGGTTTCTGCGAGAGGTAACCAGCCGAAAAAACCGGTATCGTAGGAGATAGTTCCGAGTTGTTCCTCGCCGGAACGATCCAAGCCGATGTAGAACATGGGAGGCCGAACTAATTTCGCACTAGGATCGGTTGAAGTGGTCGAACGAAGAGGTATATTGGGAGGATTTTCGGCAGGCCAATTGATTTCGTATTTGCCCATAAGTGTGACGTCGCCTTTCGTTCCCGGGCAACGTAAGAAACCGGTGAATTCCCCATCCCCAGCCTTGGAATCGCCAGACTCGGGACGACCATTGTCATATAAAGTCACCTCAATCGGATTATCATTACTCCCTAATCTTCGAGCGTGGAGAGTGACGACACCTTTGAGTTTTTCCACTGTCGGAGAGGTTAACGATAAACGCAGTTTGATCGATTCTCCGGGTAACACAACGGAAGGTTCAACGAGAAGCACTCCTCCAACTTCAACAGAGGTTTCTTGAGTTAATACTTGTGAATCGGGAAGTTTGTTCTCGAATTTTGGCCAGACCACTTTCAGACGAGAATACCCCCCCTTTTTAGGTGTATATTCGCCTTTGAACGTGTAATCGATTTCATCTGAAGTAATTTCTTTCTTTTCGGTCTCACGAAGAGTGATTTCAGTGAGTTCATTATCATCAGGCGCTGTCAAACTCCCTATTCCTGAGGAGACCCCAAAACATTTGATCTTGATTTCGGTCGTCAATTTCGATCCGAGTGCTAACTCTTTTAAATCTGTTTTAAGACCGATAATTTGTCTTCCAGAAACGATAAATTCAAATGGAATCTCATAAGGTGCCGAGACCATAGCAGAGGCATCTCCACCCTGAGTAGGATTATCCTTATCCTTCCCAACTATTTCTAATTTCGAGTTAACTCGAACTCGGAAAGTATACCGACCTGGGGCCATTCCTTCGGTCGGGATTTCAACACGAATTTCTCGCCGAGGTTGGATTTTGTTTTCAGCATCATGATAAAGTGGAATTGTTCTTGCTTGGTTCGATTTCAGAACAGATTGATTTGTAATAGCATCACTCAATTTGATTCGCTTGAGCCAATCTTCTTCCTTAGCACCTTGAGTTGGAAGAATTTCACAATCCCAAGCGATCCGATAATTAGGAGATCGGCTTTCACTTTGAATACCAAATTTCAATAAATGCTCGGATGCACCCGATTCTCTTGGAACACGAATATGGGTTTGCTTATCCACTTCTGGATTTAATAATGGTTTATTATCAAGATCGACAGCTTTAATTGCATAATGACTTACCTGAATTTCAGTTGGTAGCTTACATTGAAAGACTTTACCTTGAGATTGAAGATCAAATTTCAGTTCCGTACCATAGATTCCTTCGACGACGGAAGGAGGTATTTGAATACTCCAAGAACGAGTATTTGGTGTTTTACTAGCAGGTGCGGAGGAGGGAATAGTTCCCCCCTTTTCTCCATTTTCGTTGCTGATTAATGTCAATGCATCGGGACTAAAATTACCAACCACTTCAAGCGGGGATTTCGTATTCACTCGAAGAGTAAATCGAAATTCCTTATCGACTTTTGTACCTGCCAAAGCTGGGAATCTGAGTAGGTTGATCGGAATCCATTCTTCTCCGCGTACTCGCATTTCAATCTGAACGGCTTCTCGCACGATCTCAATAGGAATCCGTTGGGATTCAAGACTGGTTCCATGGAGATACAAATGACCCTGATAGACTTCTGCTTCAGCAATCTGGTTAATTGTTGAATCGAGTACAACTTCGATAATTACCCTTGCTTGTTGACGATCTGCACCTCCAAAAAGCGTCCCTTTTCCATTCTTAATTTTTACGGACAAAAGTTTATCTTTGTTGGTTCCTTTGACTTGGCGAAGTTTGATTTCCCCTTCTGGTTTTGTAGAATCATTGTCTCCCGAAAGGTAGTATTCTTCTTCAGTCGGTAAATCGGTTTCTAATCGGGCCAGGGCCGTGCCTTTAAGGGTTTTATCTCCTGCATCGAATCGAATCACGGAAGATTCCAAAATAACAGGGTACCGTTTTTTCACAATAGTTACCGTACCACTCACAGGTTCTTTTTGCCAAGGTAACGAATAACTAAATTGAACGGATACATTGTCCGATGGTTTGAGTTTAGGCCAATCAATTGTTGATAAATCAAGATGTGGAACGGAAATTTTTCCATCATCCCGAGCAATAACATTTACTTTTTTATCAAGTGGAAGTCTCAAATCGTTACGATCACATTTGAGCGACTGTGTAAGGGTTGATAAGATGCCCTTGGGCGGGTTTTTTAAAGGAGGATTAAATCGTACAGGGACAGGAGTATACCCTGGCTTAGGATTGATACTTAAATTATTTACTTCGAGCTTGTTATTAACAATCTCGAATTTCGGATAATCGGTAAGCTCGAATTGCTTTAAGAATAATTCTCGTTTACCACCTTTCAAAGGACCCGAGGTTGCAGAAAGGAAAACACGAATATCCCAACGACCTTTGATTAAGGAATAGTTGGGGTTCTCAGTTCTCCATGATTGATGAGGTACCCATAAATATTGAAATAATCCGATTTCGTTTGATAAAAGTTTGAGCTCAAAACGGAGTGGCACCGAAGAATTCATGTTGGAACCAATGTAAAATGGATTGGTTCCATCCGATTTGATGAGTTCAACAGCAACTTCAAATTGGGAAGCACTGAAACCTTTTCCAGCGTCGGGATTGAACTCGACTTCAAGAGGTACCATATCCAACGGTGAGTAGATTTGATCTAATTTTGGACTTCGGAACGTGAATAAGGGCTGACTTGTCCCTGCTGCCGCATAGTGTTCGATGCGATTTTTGGCGAAAACTTCAACCCGTGCGATCGTATCTTCACCTTTTGGAAATCTGAGATATGTATGAGAAGAACTGGTGAGTTCCTCTGCGCCTATCGCGTCCTTTAAGATGACCTGATCTGGTGCAATAGCCGATTTATCCTTTTGTGAAAACAGAAGAATTCCAAAATCAGAAAAGGGTAAAAGATTCGGCGTTTTAAGTTCGATACCCCCACTTATAGAATTTTGTTCTAAGGGGACAGGCCAACGCTGTCGAAGTTCCCATCCAACCTGTCGGAGTTTTTCAAAAAGTTGAACGTTAGTTTTCGCTTTGAAATATTCGCTATAACCAATTTTTTGCGCTACCTTGGAATCTTTGGGGCGTGATTCCAAGGCAAAAATGGTCAGTAATTCATCATCACAATCATCTCCCAGCCCAAATACAAACATAGGAATCTTTTGTTTCCCGATGTCCTGAGCAAGTTGCTTGCCTAGGTTGAGATAATTGTTTCTTTCTTCTATATATTGTTTTTTCTTTTCCGCGTTCGATTCTTGTTTAATCTCACTTAGGGTCTTAATATCGCTGTCGGCACCATCAGTAAATAAAATTAATCGCTGATCGGCCTCTCGACGCATGAGAGGTACTAAATTGGTCGAGGCTAGTTTCAAAGCATTAAAATTACTTGTCCCACCCTTTTTCCAATCGAGTTCAATATCAAAATTTCCTTTCTCTCCCGGTAAGTTATCATATTTTTTCAATAGGGTATTATTATCCTTTTTATAATTCAGTTGGCTTTGAATCTCGATTTCTTTAAAACGTGCAATCAGGGCCTTTAACTTCTTTCTTCCTTCACCTTTAACGGGTACAAATCCTCCCTCACCTGCTAATTGAGTGGTTGCAATTTCTGCTTTATGTTGGAATAAAATAATGGCAATACGGTCATTATCACCTGCGGTATCTACTAAAAATTGAAGACCATCCCATCTTTTACCTTCGGGATCTGCTGGAGTCAGAGTTTTATCTGTACCATCGTTCCAAGTACTATTCCATGTCATGCTGTAAGAAATGTCCACCGCAAGAATTAAATCTAGAGGTGCTTCTTGAGCTTTTGTTGATTGACTCGGGATCAATCCCCAAATGAGCAATAGGCTATATGGAAGATATTTCAGTTTGGGTGAGGTCAACATAGTAATACACCATCATTAAAATTCAAGTTATGGAATCTATCGTTTCTATCTCAAATCTAGGTTTTTCTTGGTTTATAACGAACATAATCAGGCAGAGTGGGGAAAGGTGGTAATTTTGAATCCATACCACCAGAAGTAATAATTATAGCCGGACGTTGAGGTTCCCACTTTTCGCCAATCTTTAGTTCAAATCCTCTTGAAACTATATGTAAGTGTGTGTTTGGTTTTTCTTTCGATTGAAATGGCTCACATTTGATATTATCACCAAGTGAATCGATTTCTTCACTATTGAGCAAGTGAGCAGAAATGATAGAGCGGAAATTAGAGTGAGGAATTGCTTCGAGAAAATCATAAATCTTATCTCTTAATTTTTGAAGAGAAGCCAACAAGGTCCACCAGAGTTCATCTTTTGATTCGTTATCCAGAACTTTTTTCCAAAGTTTTAATATAAATTGTGATTCAAGATAATTTAATTGATTATTGAGTGTTGTTATTATTTTACTTAATTGATCATCAATGTTATGATGATGAGAAGGATCAAGCCATATAGGACTGGATTCGATATTCTGTGCATTACCATAAATTTTTTGGAGATGATCGTAGAGTACAGGTATCCATGCTGAAGATAACTTTGTACTCAATTTTGGTAGAATATTTGATTGGATTACTTTAATATATTCAATCGCTTGATAAAAATGCTTCATTGGTGGATAAATTCGTTTAATCTTTTCTGAAATTTCTTCTTTGTTTTCAACGCTTTGATCTTGCTGGTTCGCGATCGATGTTGTGCTTTCTGCAGAGAGGGTCTGGCTTTCAGGAGTGGGTTCGTAAGAATTACCATTGTTATCTTCTTTAGGAAGAACTTCACCTTCAGGAATTTGATCTGCAGGACTTGCTTCTGGGATCGAATTGAGATCATTCATTTTGATAATCGCTTCAATCCAACCTTCTAATTTCTGATTTTTTTGGAGAAGAAGTGAGTAAATATCGTAGAACTCTCTTTCAATCTCTACAAGACTTATATTGAACCGATTTAATTCATCCGAAAGTTCACGAATTTTTTGTCGAGCTGATTCATACATAGTTCGACTTTCTTTACAGGATTCTTGAGTAGTCTTGAGAGCATCCTTGAGTATTTCTTTAATAGGTTGCGAATTTGTCATTATTTGCCCTCATCTAATGTATTTGACCAGACACCTTGTAACCATTCTTCCAATGATCCTTGTACAATTTTCGTAAAAGTATAGGGACCTATTCTCTCAGACTGATCTTCTGGCTTTACTGAAAGTTGCAACTCGATATCATTATTCTTCCTTGATAGACTAATAAACCCATGATATCGAATCTTTGGACGGATTTCGATATCTGTAAGAATGAAGCGACCAAGATTTGTCTCATGGTACTCCCCTTGTTTCCAATATCGAACATAAATTATTAATTCGTTTTTGCGAAGTTGATTTCCTGTAAACTCAAATTCATGTAAAATCTCGGGATTCTCAACGGAAGCGCCTAAAGGAACTATGGTTTTTGCTTTTTCACCTTCGCCGAATAGAGCAGCGGGATTGATTATTGCTAACGGTCTATGAAGTACAGAAACGGATAACCCTAATGTCTCGGCAGCGTTCGATAACTCACACAAATTCAAATAAAAGACCTTTCCATGAGCTACCCGTTGTTTGGCAAATTTGGGATCGTAAATGGTTTTGTCGCCTTGGCTTACATTGGGGAAGTATTTTTGTGCGATTTCTCTGATGAGTGGTAATCGACATCCACCCCCTGCCAAGACCAATAAATCTGGTTCTTCTAGGTTGGCATCTCTTAGTTGTTGTTTGAGTTCTCGAAAAGTATCTTCCACCTGTGAAAGAACTGTTTTACCCTCATCGAATGGGAATTCACACACCTCTTTCAGATCAAAATTAATTGAACTAAAAAAATTCTCCCAACTTCGGTCATCATTTACTGTCTGTAATATATCAAATAAGTTTGTTTTATCGGCTTCGTTACTATTGTGACAAATTACGTCAATTAAATTATTTTCGATGACCTTTCTCACAGGGTTATCTGCACTTAAATTAGCATCGCTGAAGCGATATTTAATTCTTTCTGCAAACCCCCAGAGGATACTCCAATTTCGTCGGGCATCTAAGAAAAGTTGACCATTTGATCTCAGCCTCTCACTCGGTGGAACGCCATCCTGATGAATGAGAATCTCGTATTCACCAAAATTTTCGAGAGCTTTATCTAATTTCTTTTTAAGTAACAGTACAATCGCTCGGGTAACCTCATCACCTCCGAAATTGCCAAGACCACCAATACCTAGATAAGTTGATTTTAACTCAAAGGTATCATTATCCTTCTCAATAAGAACGATCGATGTATCAATCGTCCCACCGCCGAAATCATACGCTAACACAGTAAAGGGTCTGTTGAATTGTTTGGTGTAACCCATGGAGAGAATTTGCAACGCGACTGCATTCGCTTCATCTACTTTTGGCTCATACACAGAAATTTGAACAGGACTACGCGACTTTGATAATTCAACACGGACCTCATTTATCACTTCAGTAAATCGACGTCGTGCTTGCGCTGTCCATTTTGTAGGGAAGGTGACACCAAAAGTTTGAATTTCGTACCCAAGTTGACGTTCTGCAAGCCCGATTAGTTTGAGAATGGTCATCTTTGTAAGAACTTCAACTGGATAGGACCATTCTCGATCGTGAATATCCCGTACAAAAACTTCACCACCCTCTAGGAATTTTCGTTTTAGACTGCGCAGCCAGCACTCTTCGCGTTGATGGGTGCGGGCGAGTCGAATGGCCTCGTCGCCTATGTGAAAAATAGGCTTTTCGGGATCCGATAGATCTTCAAAATAGAGGTCCGAAGTAAAGCGTTCCAGATCATCTGTCCGATCCGACATTTTAATCCCGACCGGTGGACGGGTTTTCCCATCGCCGCGAGCCAGACATGTGTTTGTTGTTCCCCAGTCAATGGCTACCGGTTCCATTAGAACAGGCATTCGACGTGCCTTGACCCGAATCTCATATGGGTATTCTCGTTTTGCTTCATCACGGAAAATTACTGAAGCAATTAATTCTCGTGTATGGTCTCCAATTCTCTCTAGACGTGATGTATTCAAATTTAGGCGAACCACTTCGGGCCGAGAATCGAAACCCATGCTTGATGGAATTTCTAATCCATTTATGTCACTCTCGAATTCGAGCCAACGTCCCTCGCTCGGTTCTGTTGAAATTGTGCACTCACCGAGTTTTAGATTCTCTTGAGACGGACTGTAACCCGTTTTTAGGAGTACGTCGATGCTCACAGGTCGTTGCCCGAGATAAGTTTCGCGAAATACCGGCGGACGGGGTTCAAATTCTAATGGTGGTAAGCGGCGGAGATTGAGTTTGATCGGGGTTTCCATTACGGTTTCGGAACCGACGGCAAACCATTGGAGGGTAATGACCTCGGGTTGAGGATTTAGTTTGGCTCGAATCTCAACATTAACTTCTGTGGTGCGATTGAACTCGACTAAAAGAGGTAGGGGAGTATAAATTGTGAATTTTTGATATTCTTCGGGGTTAAGAGTTTCAAAACCCTTGATTTGTTGAATGACGATCCTTCGATCTGAATCTGTAAGAGGAATCGCTAGTCGAGCAACTCCTTCTTCATTCTGATAACCTCGTATCTCGATGGGTTCTGAGTTCACGACCGAGTTATTTACCTGAAACCAAGGTGCCTGAGCCGGTCTTCGGAGCAGTCGAGCGTTGCGGACACGAGTCACAATTCCGCGAATGACTAATTGCCCCGAAATGCCGATTTGAGGAATAGAAAATTTTCGATTAGTGACTTTAACGAGAACAACATTGACGGGAAGCCAGCCTTCTGAATCCCGTTTTGCTCCCTCGGGCACACTGAGTCTCATTTGGATTTGCCCGATGTTGCGATCTTCAAAGATCAGGGAAGATTTTTCCCAATCAACAATCTCACGAACCGAAACAATATCCGCAGCTCCCATGGGGTGATTCCCCACGCTCCGAAAAGCTCGCAAATGGATTCTTGAAGTTGGGGCCGTTGAGGAAATGCAGATCGGTACCCATTCCCCTTCGGTTGATAATTCCTCTGCAATTTGAATGTGGAGGATTTGCTTCCCACACATGGGGCAGTGAATATCGTCGTAACAGAACCCCCAAGAGGCATGTGTTTTTTGACCACAAGGGCGGCATAACTCAAGCGGTTCTCGTACGGGAGAACTCATGATACGGTTCCCTTATTCTCAATGATCGAGGTATTAAATCCCGGATTGGGTTGCAAAATCACGGGAATAGGAAGATCATCATGATTGAGTAATCGGAAGGTCCCTTTCACATAGTTATTCCAATTTTCCCGTGCTTTTTGTTTGTTGGCACGGGTTTGGTCTCGGTCTTTCAGAATCTCCTCCCATTCGAGTAGAGGTTTGATGTGATCGATGCCCCCATTGAGATTTTCAAGACGTTGACGAATTTTTCGTATCATGCGATCTCGGAGGATTTTTAACAGGGGATGTTCCCCTTGTCGTTCGGCCTTCGAGGGGTTTCGATCCACAATAGCTTGGACCCGTTCTAGCAGTTCATCTTGGAAAACCCTCAGGGCTGCCCACAGGACTGCCAGAAGAAGTCCGTTCTGATCAGTCCCTTTTCCGCCAAGCCAATCGACAACTTCTTCACTGAGATTATTTCGATATCTTTCTTGTTCGGCCAAACGGCGAACGACTTCTTCTAAGTGTCCACCGAGGGGGTGTTCCAAACCACCAATGGGACAGAATTTGAATTTTCGTTTGGTCTGATCATCATAATCAAAATCACAAGTGATTCTTTGAGTCATTATGCCAAACAAGGTCAGCTCAAGGCTATTGATGAGTTTGGGCTGTTTGGACCGGTCAATGACACGAATTTCCGGTAGTCGACCTTGAAGATAAGCATAATCGAAATGGGCTTCACGAATCCGAGTTGACCGGTCATAAAGCCGGCCTAAATCGTCGAGTTCGGCATAGTAACAGAGCGGGATACCTGCTTTTTCACGATAGAGGATGATGGCATCATCGTTCATATTCAGCGGTTGCATCCCAGCAAGGGTTAAGGGGTCTCGATCTCCAGAGCGACGTAAATCTGCGATGAATCTTTGGGCATCGGTACTATCATAACGAGCTAAGCCGAGAAGTTGCTTGGTATTGACATTCGCATCATCCACATTGACCGCTTGGTTGCGACGAAGATAAGGGGCAGAATAAGTTCGCAGGTTATCGAGAAGTTTATCTTGGTCGGGTTGTCTGTGATATTCTTCGAGAGCAGTGCGATTCCCAGCAAACTTATTCCGGAGAATCGCTTCGCAGGCCGTGGCTAGCTCTCGCGCGAATTCGTCAAAGGCACTGGGGGGAGCATTTTTGGCCGTGTTTAAGGGCGAATATCGCAAGACTAAATCGGGAAGGGAGTTAACCCCTCCTAGACGTCGATCCCCAGAACTACTTAATTCAGTGAGTACTTTGGATTCAATATCTGCCCAGTCGACTAGGTTGATATTTTGTGAACCTAGCGCAGCAGCGATCATCACATCGTAGGTTTCTTCCGATTGTTGATCGATCAACGCGGTGACTCGACCAATTTTTTTGCTGATCATTTCTGGGGCGAGTTTTGCGGTTCTTTGCCCTTCGTCCCGATCGGATAATTCCCTGAATCGAGCTTCAAGATAGTCTTGGGTCATCTTGAGACCGTCAAAGAATCGCACGATCGCACCGGTGTAAGACCCGTCCATTCGTGGGTCTTTGGTAAAGCGTTGTTGAGCCAAGCCTAAACATCGGCGGATATCGCCTGAAAACATTTTTCGGTAATAATTCGAGATTTCTCGAAGCACGGCATTCACCGCATTTCGAGACTCGATTCGGACCGCACTCCGAGAGAACCCCATGGGGAGCCTGTGGGCTTCTCTCAATCGGTCGAGCCAATCTCCTGTGAGACCTGAGGAACGGGTTTGTTCACTCTCGGCCATTTGATTTTCTTCTTGAAGGAGGGTCGAGTATTGCTCGAAGAGTTTAAAAGCATCGCGCAAACCGAGTGCGTTAATGCGGTGGTAAAACAAACGTTCTAAGCGGCCTTCGATTTCCGTTAAAAGCCGATCTCGATTTTGACTACTGGTGCGCAGGGCTTCTCCAATGCCTGCCCGTTCCATGTCTCCGGGATTGGTCGGTTTGAGTTGATTAATATGTCGGTTTTTCCATTCTAAAAGAGCATCTTCTCTAAAAGAGAATTCTCCACTTTCGATTTGTCCGAGAAATTTTTGATGTTCCGATCGAATTAGGTTTCCCCAAGTATCATCTGGACTCATCCCTTTCTGTGCCAATCTTTGATAAATGGCTTCAAAAGCAAGTCGCACGACCTGACGGTCGGTCCCTTGTTCTGTACGAAGGAGGGTCGGTGTGAATTGGGTGGCGAGTTTCCGATCCTTGGGAATCCCTAGGTCCTCGCGGGCATATTGATCGATGATCGAGGGACGCAGATCAGATTCCCTGCTCCAATACTTCAGGAGTAAGCTAGCAAGACGGTGGCCTGCTGCCCGACGCATCCTGTCGCGGTCGAAGCGAAGTTGAGCCATCCCAAAGGCACTAAATCTTCTACTACTAAAACGTGGGAACAAGGGGCGGGCTTCCTCGTCAAAAACCTCTTGCTTGTACAGTAGTTGTAATTGATCTTCTAGGTTCGATCGAGCAGATCGTTTCTCACGACCAAAATCACTCAAATCAAAATCGAGGAAGATATGTTCCGCGATCATTTGATAGATCACATGATAGGGTTGAGGTGAGCCAACGAGCGGATCGTTACTCGAACCAATCAGGTAGCACGCATTCCAAGGTGGTTCATAGATAGGAATCGGATTGTCACGTTCCCACTCCACCTCATAGATTGGTTCTAATCCCCCTTCAAAATCGGTAGCTTTAGGTTTCGGGGGGATAGACAAATCGAATAGCCCCTCTTTGCGTTGGGCGAAATACTCCATTTCAAGTAAACAGGCATAGGCATTTTCTCGAACTTTGGCCTTTTGTTCCTCTGAGATCAGTGGTCCGCCGGCACTGGTCATTGCTTCGGGAAGGACCGCATAATGGGTAATGTAAGGAGTTCCTTGGAAGCGTTTCGAGATAATTTCACGGGCTAACATCCCAACGTCAAGGAACATTCCAGCACCCGTTCCGCCAGCCAGTGAGTATACAATCATCACTTCGATGCGGTTCAAATCGACTTCCATTCCTGGGGGTAACCAGCGTTGGCGGTGCGTTGGGTCGGCTGCATTTTTCAGCAATTGATCCAATTTGGTCTCGATCGTATTACGGATCGTTCGATAATGCCGGAAAAAAGCCAATCTTCCAAAGAGTCGATTTTGACCGGCTCCGTTAGAAAGCGCAATCGAGGTCAATCGACTCATTTCACTTGGCATCCAACGAAAAATGTGGGGGAAGGTTTGATACCCCCCAGAAAAATATTCGTTAAATTCGTTGGGAGTAATTCCACAAATAATGGCTTCGGGTACGTTCTCGCCTCGAGTAAAGCGAATACTCCGACCCACAAACGGCGGCAGCGATTCTCCGGCTAAATCGTCTAGCTTTTGTTCATCGGTATCCAGAAGCAAGTATCCAATAATCGGGTAACCCAGTGTACCCATTCCATCACGTCCGACTCGTTCGTAAAACAGTCGTCGG
This sequence comes from uncultured Alcaligenaceae bacterium, assembly GCA_964518325.1. Lineage (GTDB taxonomy): Bacteria > Planctomycetota > Planctomycetia > Gemmatales > Gemmataceae > SKW135. The sequence goes on from CAZFDX010000478.1 coordinate 21,939, forward strand.
ATGCGTAGGAGAACGTCTTTGCCTGTTCCTCCGAGACCGATGAGCAGCGTCGGAGCCAAATTTTGTTGAGCCATTGATGATCTCCTTTTCTTGTTATGCGTTACTCGACCCGCGACGACTTCGGAACAAACGTGTTATCATAAAACCGCCTCCCAGACCAACAATCACCAAGATACCAATCCAAACAATGTGGGAATCTAGACCGGGGAATCCGGGGATCAAGCCGCTGGAACCTTTAGGAGTGGGACGCAGTTCATCAGAAATCCAACCGAAGATTGCGACGAAGGTAAGACAAACACCAAACCATCCAATGGCCAAGGTCCAACCCATTGCGGTTTTAGGCCAGATACGATTGGGACGATCTTGTTCCAAAAGATACGGGAACAGCCAAGTATGTGATACAAAAAAAATCACGACCGAGGCAATGATCCAAATGATGAATCGGGGTAGGCACCAACACCGTGCCCAATTAAAGATACTATTGGTGTTCTCGTGACTACAGGCAAGGCATATTTGGGGAAATATCACCATCAGGCATGTAGCAATTAACACCCAGCGGATTAACGGCATTATCCTACCTCCGTAACATTCAGATCGCTTGTACTTTGATTTTCTGATGCTAAATCCCAGCGAATTAAATGAAGTTGACTTGGACCCATTCCAACGGGAATCCATTCTAGAACCTGTTATTGACTTATCATTAGGCTTACGATTAATTTATGTCTATGAACACGACACGGAAATCGTATCCGAGTGATGTTTCGGATGCGGAATGGGAATTCTTATTGCCTTATCTGACGTTGATGCGTTGCGATG
>CAZFDX010000479.1:0-6981 GCA_964518325.1 uncultured Alcaligenaceae bacterium
GAGGAGGTCATTTGGTATGAAAAATCATTTTGAATGGTTCGATATTCCGGCCCAATATGTGTTGGATTTAGATCAGCTTGAACAGAGGTATTTGAGCAAGAGTAAAGAGCTGCACCCCGATTTTCATCGTGGCGGGGTCAGCGTTCAGCATGAATTAAGTCAAGACCTCGCGGCGCAATTGAATCAGGCGTATCAGACTTTGAAGGACCCCTTTCGTCGTGCCGATTATTTGATTCAATTACGGGCCGGCCCCACCCCTTCGCAGGTGCGTGACGTTCCGCAGGAGTTTTTGGAGCAAGTCCTTGATTGGCGAATGGAAATTGCTGCCGTGAAAAATAATCCCCTAGCTGCCCAGAAGCTAGAAGAGGATTTGCAAACTAAACGGGAACAGCTTTTGGCCGAAGTGGGCGAAATTTTAGATTCTGGCGGATCGTTAGAGACCGCACGGCGGAAACTCAATTTAGTGAAGTATCTCAACAATCTGATACAGGATTTATTGACTGAATAGATTTTGCTCGATCTCATTCATGAGCCGAGTCGCCAGTTCGCTGCGAGGAATTTTGTGATAGGTTCCTTCGATAGGTCCCAGAAAGGCCCAATCGTGTCTTCCTTCAAAGGTGTTCGCACACATGAGGTTGGCCTGAGATTGAACCCGTGAGGTTTCTGCAATCGCGAGCAATTCCGAATCTTCCACGCCCACTTCGAGCTTGAATTTCACCAAGTATCCTTGATAATCCCAAACGGTGCGAATTTTATCGATGAGTTTAGGGGCCGGCTTCATTCGTATCCAAAGATTCGGATGCGAGCTTTTGATTTTTGCTGCAGAAACATCGATCATCTCGCCCGTGTCCGGATGTTGAGAGAAAATTCCATCGCAAAGGAAGTCACTCACCGCAGCGGCATGAATCACGACATCGAAGAATTGTTCAAACAAAAACGATTCCAGAAGATTTTCGAGATCGTGAAAGGTCTGGAAGCAAGTGAAGCGAAAGGGGGGATTTTCTGGAATTGGCTCCGGATGGGAAGTGAGCAGGGTCACCTCATGTTGTCGTTGAGCGGCTGCCCATGCGATATTGAAGCCTGTTTTACCAGTGAAGATATTCGTCACACAGCGGACGGTATCTAACGGAGCTTGGGTATTTCCTGCCGTAATCAGTATTCGTAAAGGTCGTCGATTCATTCTCTAGTTAGTTTAGACCTTTTCACCAGAAAAGCCAAAGGAAGTCATCAAGGACTTGAAAGCTAGTATGATCTTCGCACAGATGTACATGGTCGTTCCAGAAGAGCCAAAAGGGAGTCATCAATGGCTGGAAAGAGTTAAAGCAGTGGGATGATACCCAGCGGATGTATCAATTAACTTCTCTCCATTCAAAGGGAATCACGAAAGACTTCAAGAAGTGGGAGGATCCGCGATTACCGATGACCAATCACTCTTTACCCAAATAGACATCGACTTGTTGACCGACGTAGAGCTTCGGATTCGCTTGATCGACTTTGTAAATAACCTGCAAAACACGGGTATCGACCCGCTCACTTCCTGCACCCGTCAGGGATCGCTTCGGAACGACATTCGGTTCAATGCGAACAAATCGGATGGGGGTTTCGATCTTGTTGGCTCCGCGAGTGAACGCTTTGCCATTCAGATCGGGTGAGAATCGGCCAATGTCGGCTTCATCAATGTCCACACGGATATGCAAAGTGGAAATATCCCCCATGAGAATCAAGGAGTTATTCCCATTCAGGTTGATGTATTCACCCTTACGAATGTTCTTTTGGAGAATTTTCCCTTTGGAGCGGGCACGGATGAGGTGCCGTTCGATTTCGGTTTCGATCACTTTCACTTGGGCTTGGGCAGCAATAACGGCGGCCTCGGCGGTTTGAATATCGGGTTTCCATGCCCCTTCCCGAAGGAGGCGCAATTCAGCTTCAGCGCGGGCCAATTGTTGTTGAATGGTGGCGACGTTATAACGTCTGCGAGAGTATTCTTCCTCGGGGATGGCCCCGCCGGTGCGACCTCGCTCGGCACGGCTGAGATGGTCTTTGGCATCTTCAAGTAACGATTTAATCTCGGCCACTTTGGCTTCCGAAATGGGAAGCTCCTCAGGGCGGGGAAGGGCGCGCCATTTGGCTAAGGTTGCTTCTGCGGTTGCTAGGTTCGCTTTACGCACTAGAAGCTCTGCTTGTAAATGTCGATCATCGATTTTGAACAGGGGCTGATTTTCTTGAACATCGTCCCCCACTTCGACGAAGACCGTTTCCACCACTCCGGTCACAGGGGAACCAACAGAGATCGTCTCCGTAATGGGTTCGATAATCCCCGATCCCGCGAGGGGGCTATTAAAGGTAGAGCGTGTCGGTTCGATCAAAGGTTCTTTTTTCGGTTTCGTCTGATCGGCGAGAACCACATAGCGGATCGAAAAAATCAGCGAAAAGGCTGCCATGATTGGCAATAGGTATTTGAAGCGTAACATTATTTATCCCTCGGCATGATAAGGAGAGCCATCGATTTTGGGAAAAACTACTCGTTCAATGAGTCCATCGTTCATTTCAATAATGCGATCACCAAACTTATAAACTCGGCTATCATGAGTCACGACAATGACGGCGCGATCTTTTTGACGGCCAACCTGTGTCAGAAGCTCCATGACCGTTTGACCCGATTTTGCATCCAATGCAGCCGTAGGTTCATCGCAGACCAGCAAGCGGGGATTGTGGACCAAGGCCCGAGCGATAGCGACCCGTTGTTGCTGTCCGCCGGAGAGTTGGTTGGGTAAACTCTTGAGTTTATCACCAAGACCCACTTGGTTCAGCACTTCCGCGGCCCGTGCCACCGCTTGGCGTTTCCTCATTCCGCTGATGACCAAGGGGATGGCGGCATTTTCTTCAGCAGTCAAAGCGGGGAGCAAATTGTACTGTTGAAACACAAAGCCCACATTCTGGGAACGAAAGGCGGTTTTCTTTCGCCCCGACATTTTGCCTACGTTTTCATTCAGAACGAACAAATCCCCTTCGGTCGGGTCCAACAATCCACAAATAATCGAAATGAGTGTGGTCTTGCCACAACCGGAAGGCCCCACAAGCAAGGACATTTCCCCAAAGGGAATTTCGGCATTGACTCCACGCAGCACTTGTACTTTTGTGTCGCCGCTGCCGAATTCCTTGGTAATTTTGTGACAAGAAACCGCGATGTTGCTGCGATCTTGTTTCCCTAAGGGGTTTTCGTTCAGAGTTTCAGGAAACGATGTCATCGGAATACGACCCCTGGTTCGAGGACAAGAACTTTGCGGATACTCAATAAACTCGCTAGTACCACAATCACGGAAACAGCAACGGCAGTAAGGACCATCACTTGCCAAAGGAGTGTAAAACCTTTAAGCGGAATGGCTCCTTGCGTGAGCGTGAAAAATAGGGTGGTTCCTCCTAACCCCAGCGAATAGCCTATAACTCCCACGATCAACGCTTGAATGAGGATCATTCCAACGATTTTTAGATTGCCGAACCCCATGGCTTTCAGGGCGCCGAATTGCTTGATATTTTCCAGAACGAACAGGTAAAAGGTTTGGCCTGCAATGGCAACGCCCACTATGAAGCCCAGCATGACGGTGATCCCGAAATTGAAGGGGATACCCGTGTTCTGCAGGTAAAATTGGATCGTTTTTCGTTTGAATTGCTCGCGGGTCAGGGCTTGTAGGCCGGTTTCTTCCGAGATTTTTCGGGCCAACGCTTCCGGAGCAATCCCGTCTTGTGGTTCCACTACAACATACGAGAGTAAGCGACGTTCTGGGGGAGTGTATTGCATCGCTTGGTTGTAGCGGGTGTAAAAGATGGGTTGCGATTGAAATGGCTGCCGAACCACACAAATCCCAACGATTTCCGCACGGCGGTCGGTCAATTCGATGATCTGTCCGACTTGGGGTTTTTGACCGGGAAACAGATAAAAATATCCAGCTTCGTCGATGATGACGGCATCGGGCTTTTTGAGGTCCTCGACCCTACCGGCAAGCAATTGCCTTGGGGCGCCAACCAAGGTGGAATCATCTAAACCAATGAGGATCACCCCTCGAAAATCGCCGTTGACGCTGTTGTTTGGGGAATCGGGCAGGCGAGCACGAACATTCGCCCGGGAGAGTTTGACCGCCCACTTAACTCCTTCGATACTGCGAACCCGTTGCAGGGCCGTGTTCGGTAAGCCTATCACCTCGTCGGCTTGGCGAACGGTCGGGTCCATGACAAAAATTTCCCCCTCCTCCACATTCGTAATCAGGGCCGTGGTCCGAGACATAATCCCCACGAAGATCGACACCTGATGGGAAATCAACATCGAAGCGAAGGCAATCCCAAAGGTGATGCCCGCATACTTCGCCTTATCGCCCGTCAGCATTTTCCAAGCGATCCAGATCATGCTTTTTCTCTCCCATGCAGTTTTGGCGTGAGTACCGGTCCTTTTCCAATCGCCGCTAAGCTAAAATTCACGATGTGTTCTGCCAACTCATCTATAGAGATCGATTGAGCCATTTCGGGAAAAAGCAGACTGTTGGCCGCACGATTCTGGTGATAGTAGAGGCATTGCCCGATAATGCTTTTGCCTATAAGAATCTGTTGCATTTCCGGAAATTCCGGCAGCAACTCTGCGATAATGCTTCGGAGTAAATCGGCCAAGGGTTTGATATTTTGCCGGATCGAATGGGCCGCAACTTCGGTGACCTCACTGCGAGTCATTTCCCGCATCATCAATTGCGTTGCCGAGGGGCGAGGAATTTCAAATAATCGTTTCAACATGGTGTGGATGAAGCCACGCAATTTCTCCAAAGGGGGAAGGTTTTCGGGCCAAACGGGAAACCCTTCGATTCCCCCGCAGCAATGTTTCATCGCGCGGGTAACCACTTCCCAGTACAGCTTTTCTTTGCCTTGGAAGTAGTAATTGATGGCCCCAACATTTTTGACCTCGGCCCGATGGCAGATTTCTCGGGTGGTGGCCCCCTCGTAGCCCAACTCCGCGAAGACTTCCTCGGCCGCTAACAAAAGGCGATTGCGTATCTCATCTCCTTCAGAGGTGGGATGTTGTGGCAAATCATTGAGGTGAGAATTATTTTCCATCAGTTGATTGAATCGGTTGTTTGAAGCGATTGCTTTAATAATAAGCCCTTCCGATGATTTTTGTCAAGAGCGGCTTGACGAAATCGGCAAATTTGTGGATTATAACCAAGCTGCAAGGAGGGCAAGGATGTCCGCACAACCTGAAAAATCATTTCGTTTACCGTTACTTAGCCCCTCACGAATCGGGCAGATTGCCTCCTCGAAAACGACCCAAATTGGTATTGCGGTTTGGTTGATCATTGGGATTGGACTGCGCTTTTGGTATTGGACCGCAAACCTATCGGTTTGGCATGATGAGGCGGCATTAATCATCAACGTTTTCGATCTTTCGTATCGTGAGATGTTCGGGACGTTAAAGCTCCATTTGCCCGCCCCCCCCCTATTTTTAGCTCTGGAACGAGTGGTGTACCAACTCTTGGGCGAGCATCAACTGGCTTTACGATTTGTCCCTTGGGCGGCGAGCTGCTTGGCGTTGATCTTTTTTGCCGATGTGTGTTTGGGGCTACTTGATCGTCGCGGGGCCATTTGGGCCGTTGCCTTGTTTGCGGTTTCGGATCGGTTATTGTGGCATGCTCAGGAAGCCAAAACCTATTCGACCGATGTTCTGGTGGCGGTGATGACCTTATGGCTGTGGATGCAAACGCGGCATAGCACTATTGTGATACGCTGCCTCGTTGGTATCCTCCTATTCCCAATTGTGCAATGGTTTTGTTTCCCCGCCTGTTTCTTAGGTGGCATGTGGCTGATGCTGATTTTGCCCGATCTTTTGAAATCGAAACGGCTTCGAGATTGGTCTATGTATCTGCTGTCGGGATTGTTGATCGGGGCCTCGTTTCTCGCGCTGCTCTGGGGGCCAATCGAAGCGCAACGCAGTCAAGCGATGGATTCCTGCTGGACGCATCAGTTCCCCAATTGGAATAAACCTTGGTTTCTCCCTTTCTGGTATCTGACCCAAACACTGGAACTTTTGCGTTATCTCCTCATGCCGACCGGTCAACTTTTCATCGGGGCGACCGTGGTGGGGGGAATCGCTTTAGCTTGGCGCAAGGAGTATCGTTTGCTGGGAGCGTGTTTATTGCCGTTCTTTTTGGGAATCGTCGCTTCGCTCATGATGAAATATCCCTACGGGGGCGCTCGTGTTTGCTTGTTCATGATGCCCGGATTATTAGTCTTAATGGGCGTGGGTATTCCCCTCACACTCGATTGGGCCAAGCGCCAGTCGTTTGGGCTGTTTCTGGTTGGCTGGTTAATCCTAGCTATTCCTTTTGGCTACACGGCCTACCGCTTAGCCAATCCTTGGCCCCGTGAGGAACATGCCAGCGCCTGTTTTTATATCGCTCAAAATATGGCACCTGATGAGATCGTTTGCTCGGCCCATTGGGAAACTCAATACTATCTGCGACATTATCGCAATCGCCAAGAACTTTTGCCGGATTTGACCAACACCCGTCCCGATTCCTTTTGGTTCTTGACCACCATGAAACCGGACGAATTGCAAGCAGTGACAACGGGTTTGCTGACAGAGTATCACATCAAAGATGCCAAAGAATTTTCGACGGTTCAGGTGCTGCGTTTTCAGAAAAAGAATCCATAAATGAGAATGCCCTTCACTTCATAATGAAGATGTTTTAATCAAGAGGGGGGCATTAAAAATCTAAGTCCCAAATGATCATTTTTCCTTCCGAACCAACGGCACAACCTCTCATACCCTCGGTGTCGGTGGTCACGGCTTCGACCCGACCGATTTGCCAATCATAACTATGGAGCAGAGATTGATTTTCGACATCCCAAATCCGAACGGTTTTATCGCTCCCTCCGCTGATGAGGAATCGGTTACCGGTGGAAAAAAACAACGATTGCACGACCCCTTGATGTCGGCCAATC
>CAZFDX010000480.1:0-2355 GCA_964518325.1 uncultured Alcaligenaceae bacterium
ATAAAGAACTCTGGCGCGAAAACCGCGTTTTGCTCAGTAAATTTAGCTCGCCGGTGAAACGGGGCGACTACATTTACGGCCTGTCCGATGGCTGGATGGAATGTGTCAATGTTCAAACAGGTGAGTCGGAATGGAAGGACAAACGCGAACAGAACAAAGGTGCTGCTTATGGTCATGGTCAGGTTTTGCTCTGTGGTGATCGGATTATCGTTTTGAGTGAATTTGGCGAGTTAATCCTCCTCGAAGCCCGACCCGATAAACTCACGGAATTAGGCCGAATCGATGCCCTAACCGAAGGTCCAAAACCCACCGGCAAAGGCGGAGTGAAATCGTGGAATTATCCTGCATTTGCCGATGGCAAAATCTATGTCCGTAACGAAGCCCAAATGGCCTGCTACGATCTGCGTTAGTTATCATTAAAATGCTCGTTAGAATGTAACTCAGAAGGTCTGATCCGATCTGCGTTAGTTGTCATTAAGATATTTGTCAGAATGAAGCCTAGAAGGTCTGATCCGATCTGCGTTAGTTGTCATCAAAATGTTCGTCGGTCGGATCGAACGCGGGAATCGCTACCACAATCGTTTTCACTACCTCATCCGCTTTCAGCCGGTGTCGAACACCCGCCGGAATGGTAATGACCTGTCCCGCTTGGATGCGATGGGTTTCCTGATCCAATTCGATCAGGCCCGATCCTTCAAGGATATAGTAAATCTCATTGGTATGAGCATGATAATGCTTAACGGAATCGCGAATTTCGGTGATGTGAAAGCTGGCCCCTAATCCATCCGAGGCCGTGACGATTCTCGTTGAAAATCCACAAGGGCAAGGGACAGTGGGAGCCTCCGTTACGTTCCGAATGAGATTTGATAGCGTGGCTGGGATCATGTTGAGCCGATCTCCTTTTGTCGATAAGATCGCTTGCGAATGCGATAATACTTTAATCCGGGAATGAAGAAGCACAAGGACGAGGTGGTTCCAAAAAGTAAAATGCGGATGTCCTTGAAAAGGGTCATCAGAATAGCGGTCAGGAACATACCAAAGGCAGCAAGATAAAATTGACCCGAAAGGATACCCGCTTTGCAAAGAAAGCTCATCCCCGCTGCCACTGCGGTGGCCGGTGACAAGGTCAGGGCATCCAACCCCGAAAGAACTTCGATCACGAACATAATGATACTGGCAGCAATTCCCGCAGCCCAAGCATGGGCGATCTGCCGTTCAACGAATAACACAGGGCTTGCCCGCCGCCTTAATTGCCAAAGGATCGTCCCCCAAGTGACCAAACCCACTCCCCATAATGCGAGGTAGGTCAAATGGCTTTGTTCCCCTTGCCATTCCAATATCTGGGTGAAAAAACACAAAACGAAGGTGGCCAACGAATGCCAAATCCACAATAAGCCCCAGTTCTCTAAAACGCTGGCATGGTGAGTTTCTCGAAGCATGCGGGAAATAAAATACGTTAACCCGCTTTGGGCACTCGAAATTTGCTCTCCTGCCAGATAGGCTTCGAGGTCATCGGCTAAACTCCCTGCATCACGGTACCGGAGCTTCGGATTTTTCTGCAGACATTTTAGGCAGATATTCTCTAAATCTCGATCGACACCCGGAGCCAACATTCGGGGGGGGGTCGGTTCTTGCTCCAGCACCAACAACAAGGTTTCCACCGGATTATCCGCCCGAAATGGGGGATGACCTGTCAAGCATTCATAAAGGATGGCCCCCAGTCCATACACATCCGAGGCAGGGCCAGATTCTTTGGCGCCCGTCGCATGCTCAGGGGGAAGATAGCCTGGGGTTCCTACGATGGCTCCGGAAAGGGTTCGGGCTTCGGGGATACTTTCGGGAGTCAACGTCAGACGTTTCGCAAGCCCAAAGTCCGAAATTTTGGGGGTTGCTAAACCTTCCATCAGAATGTTAGAAGGTTTTAGATCGCGGTGTAATACTCCCAGATCGTGGGCGTGTTGGACCCCTCGGGCAATTTGAGAAACCAACTGGGCGGCCTCACGGGGAAGAAGGGGTTTGCCCCCCAATCGATTGGCTAAAGTCCCCCCCGGCACATACTCCATCACCAAATAAGGTAACCCTTGCCATTCACCAACTTCGTACATGGTGACGATGTAAGGATGCTTGAGGCGGGCCGCACTGGCAGCTTCGGCCCGAAATCGGGCGCGGTCCGATTCGCTTCCCAAGCGAGAATCCCGCATAATTTTCAGGGAAACTTCTCGATTCAAACTTTTTTGGCGGGCCAAATAAACGACCCCCATCCCACCTCGACCCAATTCGCGACTGATTTCGTAGTCGGGAATTTCGGAGAGGGGTTTTTTCGAGGGGGGGGGGGGGTGCCGTCCCGTACTGTGT